>JAFVET010000183.1 GCA_017475875.1 Candidatus Methanomethylophilaceae archaeon | reverse complement strand
TAGACGAGGTCCCCGAGCTCGAAGGAATGGTCTTCGTGGGGTGGAACAACACCGGACAGGCGAACAGGTGGACCTACGGTCCCGGCGACCTGTGCTACGTGCCTTCGGATGCGAAGATGATGGCCGTGTGGAGGGAACCCATGGAACTGAAGGTCGCCTTCACAGACGGCGGTTCCGTAGTAGCCGAAGTCGCAGTGACCGAGGGCGAGAGGGTCGTCGTAGTGGACGACGTCCCGTCCAGGCCCGGAATGAGGTTCCTCGGATGGAACGCGACCGGCGACGTCTCTGAGGATACATACAACGCCGGCGACGAGATGGACGTGCCCGAGGACCTCACCGTAAGGGCCGTCTGGGAGACGATGGGTTCCATCTACGTCACGTTCAGGGACGGTGACAGGGTGGTGTTCGAGTCGAAGGTCCTCAGCGGATACCCCCTGACGGTGCCGACGACGGTTCCGAAGTCCGAGGGAATGAATTTCGCGGGTTGGGCCGCCCCGGGCGGGTCGGTCTACATGCCCGGCGATTCGATCCCGGTGACGTCCGATACCGTCCTGGAGGCGGTATGGGAGGAAACCGGCGAGGTCTCCGTGGTCTTCATGGACATGGGATCTGTAAGTATGAAGGAGTACGTCGCGAAAGGGACGGAATACACTGTAACCGATTCTCCCGCGCATGTTGAGGGTTACGAGTCCTCGGGATGTGCTCCGCCACAGGCACCGTTCTCTCCGCAGGTGACAGCTTCACAATCGAATCCGACTCGTATCTGGTAGCCGTCCGCGAACCAGTGGGTATCGCGAGGGTCCTGTTCGTAGACGGAAGCACAACCGTCGGCACCGACACGGTGTACCGTGGCGGGGAACTGACGTTGGAACGCTCCCTCGGCGGGGACCATGTGGGCTGGAAGGACCGCGAGTCCGGAGAGGAGTACCCTGTCGGAGGGAAGGTCACCGTAACGTCGGACATAGTCTTCATAGCCGTATGGAGGTCGGCCGAGGACGCGACCGATGCGACGAAGGCGACAGAACCCGACGGTCCCACCGGGGAAGGTGACTCTGACACAGGTTCCGAAGCGACGGACTCGGACGGGAAGTCCGTCAAGGTCGGCCGCAGGACCGTCACGGTCGGTGATGTCTCCTCCGACTTCACCGTCGGTTACGCCCAATCCAAGAGCAACGGGGGAAAGCTGCTGCCCAGCGTAGGCGTCCTCGGAGCCCTGGCCCCATCGGATGTCGAGGAAGACCCCGTCCCTGAGGACGAAGGTACCTCGATGGTGGACCTCGCCATCATAGCCGTGGTGGCCCTGGGGATCCTGGCCCTCGCCTTGGTACTCCGCCGGACCTCCGACCGAGGTTCGGACCGTTGAAACCGTGGGGGCCATCCCCCACATTCACCTGTTTTTCACCGCCAGGTTGCGGTATCCTTTTATCGAATCCCTGTCTAGGTGGGTATGGTATCATGGGTGCGATCAGACTGGGAAAGAACCATTTGCGCTGGTGTTTCGCGTGCAACCTGCCGATCATGGAGTCGCAGCAGTGTCCGGTGTGCGGGGGAGCGACCGAGGAGACGGTGCTCACACCTCCCGCGGACTCGCGTCCGGCGTTCGACCACGACATCGCGCTCGTACGTGAGACCGTGGAGAAACAGTTCGGCCCGGGAACGGGCAGGGAGATGATCCCGGACGGCCATGCGGTGATCCTCAGCAAGGCCCCGTCCCTGGACAGGATGGACGAGGTCCTTGTGGACGGTGTCGTCGTCGCGAGCATGAGGTACGATATAGGCTCCGGATGGAAGTTCGTGTCCCGCATCCAGGGGGCGCACCGTATCGCCGGATCATGCACCAAGGGTTACGTCGTCATACATCCGGACGCAATCAGTTTCGTGCAGGAGAGCAAGAACCTCATGGCACCCGGCGTCACCGGGGCCGACCCAGACATTCAACCTGGAGACGAGGTCATAATAATCTCAGACGACCGCAGGGCCATAGCGACCGGGATCGCCCGTATGACGGGGACCGAGATGGTCGCGGCCGAACGCGGAGTGGCGGTGAAGACCAGGTGGTACAAACCCGAGGAGTTCAGGGACATGAGGTCCGTCGCCCACAGCTGGGAAGAGATCACCGAAGCGAACTCCGCCGTCATCGCCAAAAGGGTGGAGGAGGCCACCGGGTTCATCCGTAATATCGTGGCAAAGAACGACCTTCCCGCGATAGTGTCGTTCTCCGGCGGGAAGGACAGCCTTGCCTCCCTTCTTCTGACCATCGACGCCGGTCTGGACCTCCCCGTGCTGTTCGTCAACACGGGACTGGAGTTCGACGAGACCGTCGAACACGTGAGGGACGTCTGCAGGAGACACGGGTTGAAGCTCATCGAGGAGACCGCACCCACCGATGCGTTCTTCGGGAACCTGGTCTACTTCGGACCTCCGGCCAAGGACTACAGGTGGTGCTGCAAGACCAACAAGCTCGGTCCCACCGTCGCCGCCATCACCAAGAACTTCCCCGACGGGGTCGTCTCGTTCATCGGTCAGAGGAAATACGAGTCCGAGGCGCGCAATTCCAAACCACGCGTCTGGCAGAACCCCTGGACCCCGGGACAGATCGGGGCGTCGCCCATTCAGAACTGGTCCGCCATGCACGTCTGGCTGTACATCTTCTCCAAAAAGGAGCCGTTCAACGTCTGGTACACCCGCGGGTTGGACCGCATCGGGTGCTTCCTGTGCCCAGCCTCGGATCTGGCGGAGTTCGACATCGTCTCCGGAGGGAGCTCCCGCTGGGGGCAGTGGAACGAATACCTGGAGAAGTACATGCAGGACCGCGGTCTGCCCGAGGAGTGGAAGAGATATGCGTTGTGGAGATGGAAGGACGCCCCCAAGTCAATCAGGGAGGAGGTCCAGAGGATTTCGGGCAAGGAGGTGTCGGAACTGACGCATCAGACCAAGATGGTGCCTGAGGGACCGTTGACGGTCAAGGTCCAGGACGGCTATTCCCCGTGTGTCATAGGATACAGCGTCGAGGCGGCCCTCTCCAGACCGTTGGACCTCGAGAAGGTGAAGCCGTTCTGCCACGCCATAGGGTGGATCGTCCAGATGAGCCCCGACGGCGAATACGTCGAGGCGGACTACGTCACGATATACCGCGAAGGCTCCATAATATGCAAGGCGAACGTCGAGAGGGATGCGAGGGCCCACATGGACGAGG
>JAFVET010000182.1 GCA_017475875.1 Candidatus Methanomethylophilaceae archaeon | reverse complement strand
GTGTGCGGACCATCGCCACCAGGAAGTGGGCGATGAACAGCAGCATCACCGCGAAGGTGAACGGCATGATGTACGGGGAGACGGCCTCGGCGACCGGCCCGAACAGGTCCCAGTACTCGTCCATTCCCACGTATACGAGGTCGGGAGCCACCAGTCCGACGATCATCAGCGGTACCGCGAACAGCGATTCGATCTCCACACCCCTTCCCGAGTGCTGGGTGAGGTAGCTGAAGGCGGTCGACGGGTCGTTCAACAGGAACGGCAGTTCCACGATCACGCACACCGCGACGCAAACCGCCCCGTATTTGAAGAAGGACTTCCAGTCGCGGTCGGCCAGGAACGGGACGAGGATGACCGGTAGCAGGAACACGGGGTAGATCTTGGTCATTATCCCGAGTGCCAGCAGGACGAAGGCCGGAAGGTACTTCCTGTCCTCGCAGAGCAGTATGGCCAGTACCGCGAACACCGTGGTAATGGTGTCGTTCCTCGCGATGTAAAAGTTGTTGACCGAGAGGATCAGGAGGAGGAACGTGAGGTACACGTAGGTGTGCGAGAGTCCGCGGGAGTCGCAGAACCTGAACATCGCCTTTATCGCGACGAGCGTGAAGAGGTACGTGAACACCGCGAAAGCGTAGTTGAAGGCGGTCACTCCCGGTGCGAACGCGTACGGAATCAGATAGATGACGAACGAGAACGGGGGGTAGGCCGTGTCGAAGTCCACGTACGGGACCTGACCAGCCACGATGTCCCTGGCGTGCTCCCAGTAGAAATGGACGTCGTACCATGCGTAGTTGTTCCCCACGACGCCGTTCATCACATCGGACAGTCCGATGACGATCAGGAACAGCAGGGTGTACGCGATGTAGAACCGGACGTCCGGCTTTCCGAGGAGCTCCGCCGTCGAACTCATAGGGACCTCATATACTCCTCGAGGAAATTCACGAACCCTTTCATCTCTTCGGGCCGGATGTCGCCGATGTTGGCGATCCTGAACGTGCTGGCCGCGCTGAGCTTGCCAGGGTATATCGTGTATCCGAGCTCCCTGGCGCGGTCGTGCATCTCCTCGAAGCTGTAGCGCGGGCTCTCCGGGTCCATGAACGTGACGATCAGGCGGGACTGCTCGGATTCGGGGACCGGCATGGTCAGGCCGATCCTCTTCGCGCCTTCCACGAGGACCTTCCAGCACTCCGAGTACCTGCGGTACCTTCCTTCGATCGTTTCGATCTCCGTCTCGATTATCGCCTGCCTCAGCGCGTACGCGGTCTGCACCGGCGGCGTGAACCGCATCTGGTTCTTCTGCCTGTAATGGATGTACTGGTCGTAGAGGTTCAGGTAATAGCTGCGCATCCTGTATCCCTTGGTGGCTTCCAGGGCCTCCTTCCTGCAGAACACGAACGCGAGCCCCGCCATCCCCTGGATGTTCTTGTTCGAGGTGGACGACATGAAGTCAATGCAGTCGCGGTCCATGTCTATCGGTATCGCGGCGAAGGCGCTGACGGCGTCCACGATCGTCACGATCCCGTGGTCGTGGCAGAAACGGCAGATCTCCGGCACCGGGTTGAGGATCCCGGTGGTGGTCTCGTGGTAGACGATCGCCATGTGGGTGTAACCATCGAGGAGTTTCTTCTCGAGGACGGGGACGTCGATGCGGTTTATCCCGTCGCTCTCGAAGACGTCGCAGTCTATGCCGTAAACGGACGCCATCCGGGCCATGCGCTTCCCGTACGCGCCGTTGTCGACGACGAGGAGTCTCCCACCGTCCGGGACGCAGGACGAGATCATCACCTCGTCCGCGGCGGTCCCGGATCCCCCGAAGAGCACCGTCTCGACGCGTCCGGGAGCCCCAACCATGAGGGAGAGCCTGTCGGATATCCATCCCATGACGTCGCCGAACTCGTTCTCGCGGGGACATATGTCCGGTTGGACCTGCGCGTACTTCACGCTGTCCGTGGTGGTCGCGGGGCCGGGGTTTAGGAGGACCTCGCGGCGGACCGCCATGAGGGATTCGCGCTCCGCTATCCTGGGCATTATCTGTTCCACCGCCCTCTCGAGGTGGCTCTCGTCGTCGATCTCGCACCAGGCGTAGTCGTCTATCCTGCGGACGGCGATGCCGTGGCCGCCGGAAGACACGGCCTGCATGGCGGCCTCGGC
>JAFVET010000181.1 GCA_017475875.1 Candidatus Methanomethylophilaceae archaeon | reverse complement strand
GCCTCAGGCAAAGGAGAATGCTACGTCCTTCTTGACGAGATACAGATGGTCGAGGATTTCGAGGATGTCGTGAACACTTTGATCAAAGACAGGAACCTCGACGTCTACATCACGGGCAGCAACTCCAAGTTCCTCTCGTCGGACGTGCGCTCCAAGTTCAGAGGAAGAGGTGACAGGGTGCACGTCCAGCCGCTCAGTTTCTCGGAGTTCTCCTCGGTTTACGATGGCGGGGATGCGTGGAAGGAATACACCCGTTTTGGAGGTATGCCCGAAACGTTGGAGATGCATACCCCGGAACAGAAAATCGATTATCTCAAGGATCTGATGGAACACGTCTACAAGAAGGACATGATCGAAAGGTACGATATCCGCAGATCCGACGAACTCTCACAGATCATCGATTCCCTGTCGTCGTCCATAGGATCGCTAACCAATCCGATGAAGATCTCCAACACCCTCCGTACGGAATATCGGTCGACCATCACCGACGATACCGTCTACAGATACATGGAGATCCTCGAAGAGTCGTATATGTTCGAGAAGGCGAAACGCTACGACATCAAAGGAAGGAAAGGTATCGGTTCCCCGATGAAGTACTACATATCCGACATAGGTCTGAGGAACGCCCAGCTCAACTTCCGCGAGATGGATATGTCCCACATCATGGAGAACGTCATCTACAACGAACTCAGGTCCAGGGGATACGTAGTGGATGTCGGTGTGGTGGAGATCCGGCCAAAAGTGGACGGAAAGAGAGCCAGCGTGAAACTCGAGGTGGATTTCGTCGCAAACAAAGGCGACAGAAGGTACTACATCCAGTCGGCGTACATGATTCCGGATGAGAAGAAGAGAGAGCAGGAGACCAAGGTGTTCTCGAGGATAGGCGACGATTTCAGGAAGATCGTGGTCACCGGAGATGAGATCTACCCCTACGTGGACGACAAGGGGATACTGAACATCGGCGTCCGCCAGTTCCTCCTGGACGATAACAGCCTCGAATTATAATCGGAAATTCACGTACATGTACGCTTATTTCCGATTATGTGAAGATAACTGCTGACCCGCATGGTACAGGCATTGTATCCAAGTCCCAGGGGATACTGCCGTAAGACATCAAATCCCGAACATACAAGCCAGGAACAGCTTGAGACATGAAGGTCCAGTGGTATCAGCGTCACTGAGTATCCGATCGATATCCAAGCCGGAAACAGTCCCGCACCGTCGGTACAGCTTCTTGACGATCACGTAATGGTCGATGACGTAGAATGCGACCAGGTACACGGCGAGAACCGCCAACGACACCCAGGGAAATGCTGTGTCCAGCGCCAGACCCCTGAGCATCTCGGTGGAATGCGTAAGAGGCAGGGCCCACACCACGGCCGCCAAGGGCTCAGGGAGCGCTGAAACCGAGAACAGCGTACCGCACATGAACGTCATCGGAAGGATGACGACGCTGGAGATCATCATCAGCGTGGTGGAGTTCTTGGCCAGGAGGCCAGCCATAACGCCCAACATGGAGAACGTGGTGCACGAGAACAACATCACCACGAACAGCCACGGCGTCACGGTCAGATCCTGGGTCATGAACATCCCAAGAACCAGCATTATGGTGCCTCCCAGCATCCCGCGCACGATCCCGAACAGAGACTTCCCCAGGACGATGGCCGAAGTGTGCATCGGGCACAGCACCAGCTCGTCGAAGCTCGAATGGAACAGCCTCTGCAGGAGGATCTTCTGGGAGGACGAGGAGAAACCGGCGTTCATCGAAGAGATCGCGATGACTCCGGGCACGATGTAAGCGATGTAGTCCACACCGGATTCCGTGGACCCCGAGCGCATGCCGAGGCCGAAGGCCACTAGGTACAGCAGAGGCCCGACGACGGAAGACACCAGGACGTACGGGAAGTTCTTCTTGAGGTAGCACAGATCGCCGTACGCCACCCTGGCCGTCTCGCCGAAGAGGTTGTACATCGGAACCTCCTCCCCGTGAGCTCGAGGAAGACGTCCTCGAGGTTCGTGCTGCGGATGGATATGGCGCAGTCGTCCGGGGAATCCATCGAAGCTTCCTTCGCAGCCTGAATCGACTGGTGGAACGTCACGTCCTCGTTGCCGTCGGGGTCGGTCACGCACAGAGCCACCGGCCCGAGCTTCTCGGTGAGCTCCTTGGGGGCCCCCTCCTCGATAACCTTCCCCTTGTTGATTATGGCCACCCTGTCGCAGAGGGCCTCCGCCTCGAAAATGTAGTGCGTGGTGAGGAATATCGTCGTGCCTTTGCGGTTGATGCTCCTTATGGTCTTCCAGAGGAGGTTGCGGGACTGCGTGTCCAGGCCCGTGGTGGGCTCGTCCATGAAGAGTACCGCGGGCTCGTGAATCAGCGCACACACGATGGAGACCCTCCTCTTCCAGCCGCCCGATAGCTTGTCGACCTCGCGGTCCAGCATCTCTTCCAGCTCCATGGTCTCGACCAGCGCGCCCATGCGCCTCCTGATCTCGTCCATGGACAGGTTCTGCATCAGGCCGTGATGAACGATGTTCTGGCGCACCGTGAGGTCCTTGTCCAAACTGTTGTGCTGCTGGATTATCCCCAGGCTCCTGCGTGCTCCCAGGATGTCCTGGGACGTGTCCGAGCCATTGATCGACACGCGGCCCTCCTTGGGGCGGTCTATCGTGGTGAGCATACGGATCGTGGTCGTCTTGCCGGCACCGTTGGGTCCGAGAAAACCGAATATCTCCCCTCTGCGGACGTTCAGGGAAACGTGGTCGACGACGGTCTTTTTGTCGTATACCTGGACGAGACCTTCGGCCTGGATGACGTAATCGTCGGACACATTGTTCAGTATCGGATAAGGTATACAAAATGGTTGCCGGATAAATGGAGGTCTCGTCCAAATTCGGATGCACACACCCGTCCCATCCCATTCCGACGCGGACCGGCTCTTGTTCCTCTGCGTCACAGACTGACTCGGCATCGGTTGGGCTTCGCTGCGCGTCTCTTCTCCGCAACCAGTTTG
>JAFVET010000180.1 GCA_017475875.1 Candidatus Methanomethylophilaceae archaeon | reverse complement strand
TGGACAAGATCCTCTACAGCCACGACATGGCTCCCCTCCCGAAGGAGGCCGGTCTGGCGTTCAAGAACCTCCCCGAGGTCGTCGTCAGGCCCACTTCCGTGGCGCAGATCGCGGCCGTCATGGCCATCGCTTACAAGCACGGGATCCCCGTCACCCCCAGAGGCAACGCTTCCTGGGGTCTCGGAGGTTGCATGCCCACCGCGGGCGGTATCGTGCTCGACATGTCCTCCAAGATGAACCGCGTCCTCGAGATCAACAAGGACGAGCTGTACGTCAAGTGCGAAGCGGGAATCACCTGGAAGAGACTGCTCGAGGCGTGCACCAAGGAAGGATACATCATAGGTTCCTACCCGTCCAGTTTCCCCTCTGGTACCGTCGGGGCCTGGCTGTCCACCAACGGTGTCGGTGTCGGTTCCTACAAGTACGGCGCCGCCAGGGAGAACGTCATCAACTCCGAGATCGTCATCGACGACGGATCCGTCGTCACCACCGGTTTCAACGGCGTCGGTTCCTACAGGGCCCTGTACAACCTGAACCAGTTCGTCTCCGGAGCCGAGGGAACCCTCGCCATGGTCGGTACCGTCACCTTCAGGATCCACCCGCTCGGCGAGTACAGGTACCTCGCCTACGAGTTCGACGAGATGCAGGCCATCGACGGACCCCTCCAGGACACCGTCCACGACGCCTCCATCAAGCCCCTGCACATCTCCTGGTCGGACACCAACCACTTCGAGAACCAGAGGAGGGCCGGACTCCACGCCCCCGACGTGAAGAACATCTGGAACGTCACCCTGCAGGGCGACAAGGACCACAACGACATGGAGGAGGCCGCGTTCGACGCCATCGCCGAGAACCACGGCGGAAGGAAGGTCGCCGGAGAGATCGCCGAGCACGAGTGGGCCGAGAGGTGCTACGAGTTCAGGGCCAGGGCCGTCGGTGTCGGAGAGATCCCCGCCGAGGTCGTCATCCCCACCGAGTACTGGGGCAAGTTCGTCGACGAGTGTTACGACGGGTTCAAGGCCATGAAGATGGAGTGCGGAGGAATCATCGGTGTCATGGCCGACCGTTCCACCGCCCTGTACATGCCCTACTACTTCAAGGACGACGAGCTCCTCACCGGAATGCTCTCGTTCGGGTTCAACTTCTACATGGGCGACGTCGCCGAGAACTACGGCGGAAGGTCCACCGGACTCGGTGTGTTCTTCGCCTGGAACCTCGACAACATCCACAACGCGCCCACCGTATCCCTCATGAGGGAGATGAAGACCGTCCTCGATCCGCACGACGTGGTCAACCCCGGCCACGTGGTCTGCGGTTCCACCAGGTTCGGAATCAACCTGACCAAGACCATCATGGGCCTCGGCAGCACCGTCATGCAGGTCGGAAAGAAGCTCAAGCCCGCCGACAAGACCTTCGCCATGAACAAGGAGCGCTTCAGATACGACGAGCTGGAGCACATGAAGGTCCTCGACAGGACCCACACCCTCGGTGACGGGACCCAGTGATCCGGGACGGGGCGGAAGCCCCGTCTCCCAAACCGTTTCGGATTCTTTTGCTTGCACTTTCTGTTCGCAATCCCCGATGGCCAACCTTCATATCCGTGGAGCGATGTTCTTTCGGTATCAGCTCCAAGCGGACGAGGGATTCAGATGGGAAACAGGACCATTTCGGTGAGGGGTACGGCCGAGGTCAGGGCTCCGGCCGACATCACGATCGTTTCAGCCGTGATAAGTGGGAAACGCGACGCATTCGACGAGGCCATGGAGGAGATGGCCCGTGAGACCACCAAGCTCAAGGAGGCCGTCCAGGCCGCGGGGATACCCGCCAAAGACCTGAAGACGTCCAACCTTTCGGTGAGGCCCGACTACCGCAAGGAGCCGATCGGAGTGGACATGTACGGGAACGAGCAGTACAGGGAGGTCATGGACGGTTTCTCGTTCAGCCAGAACATCCGGTTCGAGTTCCCAAACGACAGCGAGAAGCTGTCGAAGGCCATATATTACATATTGAAGACGGAGGTCACGCCGAGCATCGACCTCTCGTTCAGGAACCACGACATGGAGGGGATGAAGAACAAGGCCCTCTCCGATGCGTCCAAGAACGCCAGAGACGAGGCCGAGACGATCCTCGGGGCAGTCGGAGCCAAGCTCGGAAGGCTGGTATCCGTGGAGAGGAACGCCCGTTCCCACTTCGATTGTTGCGAGGAAGCGGTTTTCGAGACGAGAGCCAACAGGATGATGAAGGCGGCACCGACCATGATCGACGTGGAACCGGTGGACACCGTCATATCGGAATCGGTTGTTCTGGAATGGGAGATCGCGGACCGATGGCGAGTATGGAACGGTTTCGTCATTCGGTCCGACCTTTTTCTGCAATCATCAACATCCGACGTGAGATCAGGCGAACCCAAGATCGTGTGATGGTCATGCGTTGTTCGATTCATCGAACGCATTCGATTCGAATTGTACGGGTCGCCGACCGTACCCT
>JAFVET010000179.1 GCA_017475875.1 Candidatus Methanomethylophilaceae archaeon | reverse complement strand
AGGCCGATCGCTATGCCCAATCCCAAAGGCACGATGAAACGGAGGTCCTTCAGGAGACGGTGACGGATGCTTGAAATGTCGGCTATCATTCTTTCGTACACGCCGAGCACCACGGCCATAGTGGAACCGCTGGCACCGGGGAGCATGGACGTTATCCCGATCAGCGCCCCTATCACGGCGTTCTTCACAGCGTCCAGTAACATCGTCCTCGGCAATCCCGACGGATATATAAATCGATATTATCGACCAAACGATATGAATCTGAAAGTCGTGTGCAGTGTACGACGCTTTCCAGCCTCAAGCACGCAGAGTTTCCCGTAACGGTTGTTGGGGGAGTCGGGCGGGAATTCGGTTTCGAAGCAGATCCCCGAGCGTTTCCCGATCGGCTTCCCGCCTTTTCCAACGGTGTCCCTGAGGCCGTCGCCCGTGTAGAGCTGCAAGGCGGGCATGTCGGTTATCACGGTCATCCCGATGCCGGTCTTTTTCGAGGCGCACCAGGCATGTGCATCACCGCGTTCCAATATGAAACAGGTATCGTATCTGTCCTCTGCGCCCAACACCACCGGTTTGCCCGTATGTTCCGACGCGTCCTCCAGATAACCAAACGGGATGCCTTCCTTGTCGACGGGCAGCCACTTGTACGTATTCAGAAGGACTTCGTGCCCGTCGATGGTGCCTTCCCCGGCCAGGTTGAAGTACGAGTGGTTCGTGAGGTTCCAGACGGTGTCTTTATCCGAGATCGCGCTGTAGCTAATCGAAAGGATTCTGGTAAGCTCCCCCACCCCCAATTGGAATTCCACCGACGTTTCCATCCGTCCGGGGTACCCCTCGTCGCCGTCTTCCGAGACCAGCGAGAAGACGGCCCTGTCGCTACGTTCTTCGGAAATCTCCCAGATCCTCTTGTCGAATCCGATGTTCCCGCCGTGGATGTGGTTGGGCGGACGGTTGATGCTGAGCTGGTGGACTGTCACTGATATCGGGAGCTTCCCGCCGGCGATCCGGTTGGCGAAGCGGCCGATCGTCGCGCCCATGCGTCCTGGGAGGGTGGCGTATTGATCTATCGTGTCGTATCCCAACACCACATCCACAGGGTTCCCGTCGCGGTCGGGAACCTCGAGGGAGTGTATGGTGCACCCATAGTCGAGTATGGAGCACGAGATGTCTCCTTTGGAGAGTTCGACCTTGGTCACGTCCTTTCCGTTCAAAGTGCCGAAATGCATGGGTTCGCCGACACGTGTATCGGGTCGGGGGTATTCATCTTTCGCATTAGACGGACCGGCTGCATTCCCGACCGGGTCGCGCCTTCTGCAGGAGGCGATGCGGCGGACCCATACGGCAACCTAATAATAACCAAGGTCCGATTATGGCCCGATATGGCAGACATAATGATACGCAAGAGGAAGAGGATGAGGTCGAAGGAGACCAAGGCCCTCTCCAAGTCCCTCGAGGACGTGTTCGGGGCACCCGTGTTCTCCGAGAACGAGGCCGTGGACATGGCCGAGAGTTCGGATTACGACGTGGTCTTCGTGGGTTCGGACATCCTGGGCATCGTGTACGAGGGAAAACCGTTCCTCACCATCCGCGGGATACTCAAATACCGTCCCGAGAAGAGGTTCGTCACCGTCGACATGGGTGCGGTGCCCTATGTGGCCAACGGTGCCGACGTCATGGGTCCCGGGATAGTGGACTGCGACCCCGACATCGCCGAGGGCGACATGGTCTGGGTCAGGGACGTCCGCAACGGTGCGCCCCTGGCGATAGGCGTCTCGCTGCGCTCGGCCGACGAGTTGAAGACCAAGGCGGCCGGCAAGGCGATAAAGACCGTGCATTATGCCGGCGACAAGCTGTGGAAGACGGGCGAGTGAGATGGACGGGAGGAAGGCGATACAGGACCCGGTCCACGGAAGCATATCCATCGGTGGCGTGTTCCTCCAGGTGGCGGACCGTCCCGAGGTCCAGAGGCTCCGCGGAGTGCGGCAGCTCGGGCTCGGGTACCTGGTATTCCCTTCCGCCCACCACACCCGGTTCGAACATTCGCTGGGGGCGTACCATCTGGCCGGAAGGATGGCGGACTCCCTCGGCCTGAGCAGGGAGGACTCCGACACCGTCAGGATGGCCGGACTCCTGCACGACGTGTGCCATCCACCGTTTTCGCACACCTTGGAACCACTTATGGAGGAGATCACGGGCATGGACCACATGGACCTCGCCCGCGCCCTCATCCACGGCAAGATCGGTTACATAAGGCCGGGTGACGAGGACCTCTTCGACGGGATGGACACGATCGCCGAGGTGCTCGGCGACAACGGCATCTCGGCCGACGAGGTGTGCGACATAATCTCGTACCCGGATTCGGGGAGGGGTGCGCTGGACCGGTTCACCGGGGTGAACGACCATTTCCCGTCGCGCGACTTCATCCACCAGATCATACACGGCCCGGTCGACGTCGACCAGATGGACTACCTCATGAGGGACGCCCACTTCACCGGTGTGTCCCACGGCACCATCGACTCGGACAGGCTGATCGACACGATGGCCGTGCACAACGACCGCATAGTCCTGCGCCGCGGGGGGATAACCGCCGCGGAAGGGCTCATGGTATCCCGTTCGCTGATGTACACCACGGTCTATTTCCACGAGACCACCCGCATAGCCCAGCGTATGCTCTCCAAGGCGGTCGAGGAGGTGGCCGGGGACATCCGCGACCTCCACCTCATGAACGACGCGGACCTCTTCCAACAGTTGGAGGCCATGGGTGGGAACCAGCGCTGGACTGTACGCCGCTTGATGAACCGCCAGATAGACAAGAAGGCGTTCGCGGTGTACAGCGCGGACATGACCGACGAGATCGCGGAACGTCTGCTCGGGTACACCGACAAGGGCGGCAGGGTCCGTCTCGAACAGGAGATAGCGGACGCCGCCGAGATGGAAGTT
>JAFVET010000178.1 GCA_017475875.1 Candidatus Methanomethylophilaceae archaeon | reverse complement strand
GTCATGAACAACGAATCCACGATGTGTCCGTCCACGTCCTTCAAGATGTTCCTGTCTGTGCACCCTTCGGTTGCAGCAGAGAGTTCGATCAGCATTCCGATGAGCTCGTCCATCTTGTCCGAAAGCTCGGCCGATTTCCCGCACACGCCGTTCCTGGTGCACCCGGTCCCGGCTATGCTCTCCTCGCATTGCATGCATCTCATCATTCTCACCATTACTATGTTTTTGATAGCAATTATACAATAGATACCAGATTATAAATAGAGGCCAGTTTCTACTTGGAAAGCATGCATGAGACCTGCACCGTGTACCGTACGATGGACTACATCTCGAAGAAATGGGCCATGGTCGTGCTGTTCGAGATGAGGCGCGGCGGGGGATGGATGAGGTTTTCGGAGATACAGGCCAAGTTGGGCGACGTCACCCCCAAGGTCCTCAGCGAGAGGTTGAAGGAACTAGAGTCGGAGGGGTTGGTCGAGCACAGGGTCGATGCGGATTCGATCCCGATAAGGAGCGAATACAACCTCACACAGGCCGGTTTGGAGCTCACGGACATCATCCTGGAAGTGAAGATGTGGGCGCTGAAGTGGAAGATAGACAACAAGGCCTGCGAGAAGCTGGATTGCAGGAAATGCAGGTTGTGAGCATTCCCTCTCTCGTCGTCTTCGAATTAATCAAGTGATTTATAGGCATCAAGTCATCCGTTCGTTCATGGACCACAAGGCCAAGGTGTATGCGGCGGTCACGGTCGCCGTCACAGCCATCGTGTGTATCGTCCTTTTCCTCGTATCGGGAGGAGTAGACTCCCTTTGGATGGTCGTCACCACGGTGGCGCTCTACCCATGCGTGGCGTTCGGCCTGTACATGTATCTCGAAGGAGAGGGTGCCCGGCACATCAACGGGATCGATCTTTCGAAGATGAACGAAGACGAGTTGAGGAACTACTGCTCGACCGTAGGCCTGTTCATGGTGGTGTCGATGGTCCTTCTGACGGTGTCCATAGCGCTCATCCTCAAATGGATGGTCGTGGCCGTGTTGCTCATCGTGGTTTCCATGGCATTGGTGTTCGTGCCCTTCGTGAGGAAGGGGTGGGCCGTATCCAGGCCGTTCAAGTCCGGGAGCGTCGCAAGGAAGGCTACGGTCTTCGCCGTGTTCACGCTGTTGGCGGTGGTTCCGACGATCGTGTCCAACTCCATCGAGGGAGGCAATGCCGTAACCGTCGAGTTCTCGGAGAACGGGTTCAGCGTCAAAGCCCCGATGGTGGACAGGACGTTCGAATACTCCAAGGTCACGATGCTGGAACTCGACCCGGATTTCGACAAGGGGTCCCGCATGATGGGATATGGGACGTCGACCATCTGCAGCGGAACGTTCAGGAACGACGCTTTCGGCAGCTACACCCTCGCTTCGTACACAAAGGTCCAACCCTGTGTGTTCTTCGAGTACGAAGGCAGGTATTTCGCGTTCAACCAGTCCTCAGCCGCAGACACCGAGGACGTCTACCAACGTCTGGTATCCCACGTCGGTGAGCGGGCCGCTTGATGATAATATGGAATAAGTGACGGAGCCGGCTTCCGCCGGCATCCGTCGTTTGTTCAGGTGTGCGGTTTCCCGAGTTCCTGCTCGGTGGATTTCAATTCGTCCAGGACGTAGTACGGGGCACCGAGGGCGGCGGACAGTTTGAACGCCTTGCTGTCCGGTTCCGGGTTGGCCTTGGTGTCTACGACGATCCATCCCGTCCTCTCCATCTTCAGGTTCGAAGCGATGCGGAGGGATTCCTCGAACGGGTCGTTGCCCTCCTCCAAGGGTATGTTCGCGCCGCCGTCGGTCATCAGGATGATGTAGCAGTGCTCACCCTTGTGTTTCATCAGATACGCCGATACGAAGTTGGACGCGTACAGTATTGCTTCGCTCATCGGGGTCTTACGACCGGTGGAGATGGTGTCGAGCACCTTCTTCACCCCACCGACGGAACGCGTCGGTGCCATGTCCATGCCTATGCGCTGTTCGTTGAACGTCATCAGGGCTACGCTGTCGCGGCGGACGTAGTGGTCCTCCAACATGGAGAGGATGGCTGCTTTCACGGCCCTCATCCTCCCGCGTATCACCAGGGATCCGCTGTTGTCCACCATGAACATCAGCAGGCAGGAGGTGTGCTTCTCGCGCACCTTCTCGTACAGGTCGGACTTCTCGATGATGACGCCGTCGCGTCCCGTGGCCTGCCTGCGGAGGGGCTGGTAGGGGGCGGCTGCCCTGACCGTGGCGTCGAAGGCGATGTCGGTGCTCGGACGGGTCATGGGCCTCGACGAAGTGTAACGCCCGTCCTTCCCGTCGTCGCTGATGGTCTTGCGCATGAGGGTCTTGTCCAGCTTGTCTTTTCTGGATTCCTCCAGAAGGTCTATGGACTCGAACTTCTCTCCGACCTTGACGACGACCTCCTCCAGCTCGGGGGAGCGGCTCTTGGCCGCACGCGACATCATTGTCTCGACCTCGGACACCACCGCGTCCACCTCGTCGTTTATCCCGGCGACCTGTTCGGGTTCGTCCTTCTTCAGGTTGGCCTTCCTTTCGTCGTGGATGAACCTCTTGATGTGAGATCCGGTGTAGAAGTTGACCTCGTTCGGTTTCTTCTCGGTCCACTGGAAGTTCCTTTCGCGCCTGTGCGCCAGGCACAGGTACATTCCCTCGTACACGTCCTCCAGCGTCACGTCCCTGTGTCCGTTGAGGGCGGCCAGGGCCTTCGACACGCGGATCGACGACAGTTCCCCGCGGTATCCCTTGACGCCCATCCTGACGCAGCCGTCGATGATGGTGTACATCATGTCGTCCGAGATCCTCACCTCGGGAAGCAGCTCGCGGGCTTCCGCGACCCTTTTCTTGGTGTCCTCGGAGATGACGTCGTCCCTCATGTCGTCGAACAGGTTCTCCCTCATGACCGCCACGCGGAAATCGGGGTCGGTCGAACCGACGACGGTCACGCTCATGTCGAACAGGTCGCTGACGTTGCGGTTGAGGGCGACCTCGCGGCTGTTCACCGTCGCGACCACGGTGACGTTGCACTCGTACGAATCGGACAGGCCGTCCCTCTCGATCCTCACCCGTCCGGACTCTATAGCCTGCATCACGGTGTGGATGAACTTGCGGTCGAACAGGTTGACGTCGTCGATGCACAGCAGCTCGTGCTCAGCGCGTCCGAGTATGCCAGGTTCCACGCGCATGGTTCCGGAGCGGAGCGCGGCGTCGATGTCGAGGGACCCGAAGGTCTGTTCCTCCGTGGCGTTCAGGGGGAGGTTGTACGTCTCCATGCCGGATCCGGCGGCCATGGCCCTGGAGAGGCGGGTCTTTCCGATCCCGGCGGGACCGCGGATGATCAGACCTTTGATCTGCGGGTCGATCATCATGCAGAGGAACGCGGTCTTGGCATCGTCGAGTCCGATGATGCCCTCCCAATCCCCCGTCAGAGTCCTCTCAGGCATCTCAGGAGGTCCTCCTGCTTGAATGTGGACTGGTCGAAGGTGCCTCCCTTGACGCGGTGCCTGAGGATCATGCCCGCGGTGGCGGCTATGTCGCCGACCTCGACCTCGTTCCTCCCCTCCAACGCGGCGTTGGCGCGGGCGGCGCGGATCATCGCCAGGTCGGAACGGTGTCCCTCCATCCCGAAGCGTATGGCGACGATGGCGACCTGGTGGATCAGGTCGTCGCTGATCTTGATGTCCTTTAGGCTCTTGCGTGCCGTCTCCAGCTTCTCGCGGAGGGCGTCGGATTCGGCGGCGTATTCCTGACAGTATGACTCCGGATCCTCGTCGAAGGCGAGCCGTCTCTTGATGACCTCCATCCTGACGTCGGGGTTTATGTCACCCTTGACGTCGACGCACATCCAGAAACGGTCCAGGAGCTGCGGGCGCAGGTTACCCTCCTCGGGGTTCATCGGTCCGAGGAGTATGAAGTTGGACCGGTGCGAGAACGAGATTCCCTCCCTATCGACGTTGTTCCTGCCCATGGCGGCGGAGTCGAGCAACAGATCGACAATATGGTCGTCCAACAGGTTGACCTCGTCCACGTACAGGAGGTTGCAGTTCGCATCGGCCAGGACCCCGGGTTCGTATTTCCTCTTCCCGGTGGCGAGGACCTGTTCGATGTCGAGGCTTCCGGATATCCTATCCTCGGTGGCGTTAAGCGGCAGTTCCACTACGCGCATCGGACGCATGTAGGTCTCAAGCTCGCCCTTCTGCAGCTTCTCTTTGCATTCCTCGCAGAGGTTCTTTACGTTGCGGGGGTCGCAGTGGAAGCGGCAACCAGTGGAGGACGGGACCGGCGGAAGTATCCGCTCCACCGATCTCACGGTCGTGGATTTGGCCGTTCCCTTTTCACCGCGGATGAGCACACCGCCGATGGAAGGGTCCACGACGTTCAGAAGTAACGCGAGTTTCATCTCTTCCTGTCCGACTATCCTTACGAACGGGAACAAATTCCTATCAGAGTCCATGTTCAATCTCCTATATTTAAACATTTTGTTCTTGTTTATATCGTTAGCATCCTTCGGTCTTAAAGCTATCGCTATGGACACTTACGTATGTTTAGATATGCTGGCCTATTTGGTTGTATCGTACAACATAAATGATGACGTATCAATATTGTTAAATATCCTTGGCGGTAATAAGTTACACGTTGCCAAGACGGTCGGGTTCTTCGACCGATTCGAGGTAATCAGATCCGCGTTTGCGGACAAGGAGGAAAAATAATGCCTAGCTACACTGGAAGGCTGAAACAGAGCGGAATCAAGCTCGAGCTGTTCAGCGACGACGACATCCGTGAGATCGACTACGCCACCCG
>JAFVET010000177.1 GCA_017475875.1 Candidatus Methanomethylophilaceae archaeon | reverse complement strand
TGGAGGAAGGCCTTGAAACCGTCGGTGACCCCGAAATGGTTCGTCACCGATTTCACGAGGTCCATGTTGCCGTTCAGGGGAAGCGGACCGCCGTCGAGGTATGCCTCGTATTTGCCGTAATCCGTGGAATGGACGGACAGTTTGTGGTCGTCCGTGGGTGTGATGGTGCAGTACGCGTAGCGGTTGATCGTACTGTTGAAAACCGCTCCGCCCTTCTTGGACGCGTACGGATCTACGTCGGTCCCACCTCCGGTGAGACCTATCCTCAGCGGTGCCCTTGCCCTGTAGTGAGTGGTTCCCATCCGACTATCTCCTCGGCGCAATTCGGCTTCGCGGTGCGCAATGAATCGTAACAAGTAAACCTATATTCTATATAATGATTCATCAGCTGGACGGTAAGATGTATCCATTTCGATATACTGGCACATACATCCTCGGAACGGTTTGTCACCCGTTATGGTGGTGCCTGCCTCAATCACGGTCCCGTCACCGAGCACCTCGTTCGAGATGTCGCAGCCGTAGCCGATCCTGCACCCCTCGCCGAGGATGACGTTCCGAAGGACGGATCCGCTAACGGTGCATCCTTTCATGACTAGGACACGTTCGAGTTTAGAGTCGACGACCTTCGAACCCTCGAGAACAGCGGATTCCTTGATCTCGGAGTTCGCCACGGTCGCACCCGCGCCCATGTAGAACCCGCCTCTGACGCACGCGTCCTCGGCCGGCCAGCTGCGGCCGCGGTATTCCGTCTCGGCCACGGCGAGGTTGGCGCGGATGAGGTCCCTCGGCCTTCCGACGTCCATCCATGTGCCCGACAGGCTGTATCCCTGGACGCGTTTTCCCTCCGACATTATGATTGGTACCAGGTCCTTGGAGAAATCGAAGAACTCCCCCACGGGAACACGGTCGAGGACCTCGCGGTTCATCACGTAGACGCCCGCGTTTATGAGGTTCGAGAACGCCTCCTCCCTCTTGGGCTTCTCTTTGAAGGCCGTTATCCGGCCTTCCGCATCGGTCAGCGCCACTCCGAATTCGCTGGGGTCCTCTACCGGGGTCAGCGCCATGGTGATGGCCGCTCCCGTCCTCTCGTGGAGTTCGATCTCCTTCCTGATATCGATGTCCGCGAAGACGTCGCCGTTGGCGGCGACGAACGTCTCGTCGAGACGGTCGTAGACCAGTCTCATCGCACCTGCGGTCCCCCTGGGTTCGTCCTCGTAAGAGTACGTTATGTGTATCCCGAGGTCGCTTCCGTCACCCAGAACCTCCATGCAGCCGGGTTTGTATCCGCAAGCGAGTATGACCTCCTCGATTCCGGCGCGGGCCATCGATCTGAGAAGGTACCATATGCATGGCCTGTCGGCCACGGAGAGGACCGGTTTGGGACGTGTTTCGGTGAGGGGGCGGAGTCTTGTGCCCTATCCACCGACCATTATGACCGCTTGTCTGACCCGCATCGCTCGACCTCCGGCATTCTGAGTTTGACTACGCTGGAACCCACTGGGACGCCGATGGATTCCGCGACGGGGACACATTTCGCACGCAGCGCGTGCAATATTGGGAACGGGAGTTTTTCGTCCGAGCTCGCTTCGAAGTTGGCCATCCCCTTAGCTATGACCGCGTCGCACCCCGACAGTTCCTTTCTCAGCTCGTCGGGGATGTCGGACCAGTCGATGCCGATGTAGAATTTTCCAGTGTCCAGGACCCTGTCCAAATCGTTGACGAGTCCCGAGCGCTCGGCGTCTTCGCGGGTGACGTCGTTGAGGACGGGCGCTCCGCGCACCACTCCGACGACCCTCTTCCCGGTTCCGCGGATGTAGCGAATAAGCACGCGGTCGAGTTGGGATTCGCCGCAGTTGTCGAACATGTAGACGACTGTACCCGGTCCGGTGAGCAGTCCGCGTGCGGAGTCCGTGTCGTCGAGGTACAGACCTTGCTCCACAAGGTCGTCGAACACCTTCCTGAAGTCGGCGGGGTCGTCTATAGCTATCCCTGAACCGAAGTCCATGACGTTTCCGACGACGGAGAGGCCCAAGGCCGTGCGTAGGGGATCGTCCGATCCGCGGACCATGTCCTCGCATATTTTCGCATAGCCTTCCGCGATCTCGTCCGCCTCTTCTTTCAACCCGCGGTACGGGTCGGGGCCGATCACCGAATACGAAGCCCTGTGCACCTCTGTGGCCACTTCGACCGAGGTCCTGTCCGGATCAATCTCGCGGGCGTAGGTCTTGAGGGCCTTGGACACGGAGTCGAACTCCACGTTCCCGTCCACGAGCTTGGATTGGAACAGCACGCGCTTCATCAGGCATGGGATGCATTCGGCTTGTATCTTCATCATCGGCCTCCATTAGGCCGACTATGTGCGTCACGGTAAAAAGCGTATCGACACATCACTCGTTCGCGTCGGCCCCAGCAGGGTCTGCGGGGACGTATTCCATCAACAGGTCGTAGAGGCGGTCAATGAAATCGTAACCCCCGTCCGGAAGCCTAAATTCGCTGTCAAAAGCGACATACCTGTCGCCATCGGAGATGAAGATGTCGGTGGTGGGGGCGTCTAGGATCATCAGCCCCTCCTTCTCGAGGGGACCCCAATCGAACGCCCCGTATTCATCGCATAGCTTTCTGACGTCGTCCACCTGTTTTTCGGACATTTCGACTTCCCCTTTGTGGGTCGGGGCGCCTACATACTTGCAGGTGTCGTAAGAGAATCTGACCGAGCCGTCCCGTTTCTGGAGCAGGGTGAGGTACCAGTGCCCCCCGCTTATTCCTCCGCCTATCGTGAGTCTGCATTCGAACTTGTAGTCCATGTGTCGGAACCGACGTACGGGTATATTGTAACGGTCCCGTCGCTACCTGTTTTCAGCGGTCCCGGCGCAATAATCTTCGAGACCTTTCTTTTTATATAAGTAACCGCATCGCCCAAATATGGCAGCCGATAAGATTTGCTCTTCCTGTGGTAAGAGGCTTCTTGGTCACGGCAACACGTTCTTCAAATGCCCCAAGTGCGGGGAGTATGAGATCGGCAGGTGTGACCAGTGCCGCGACCAGGGTGTCTCGTACGAATGCAAGAAATGTGGATTCATCGGTCCGTGAGGGTTCGAGATGGGACAGATCGTCGCAGCATATGACCTCATGCCCGAGAGCACCGACATCGACCTCGACGGCGTCATCGCCAGCCTCCCCGGGATTCTCCCCGCTGGAGTGAAGCTCCTCGAGACCAAGATCCTCCCCGTCGCCTTCGGACTGATGAAGGTCAACGCCGGATTCCAGATCGACGACTCCGACGAAGAGGTCGGCAGCAAGCTCGAAGAGGCCCTCAGGGGCATCGCCGGCATCGACAACATCGAGTGCACTTCTTCAACCGTTCTTTGAACGAACAGCGACCAGGAGTCGCTTCTTCTCAGGGGCGGGGCCGTTCCCGTCCCTGACAGTTTTCCGAACATGTCCGGACAAGGCGTATCGCTTTCACGTGACCCGTGGGTCCGCAGGGCGGTCCTTGTGATCGTCGCGGGCATTCTCGTCAGACTCGCTTTGTCCCCGTTCCTGACGTACGATTTGGAAATCTACCACTGGGGAGTGGTAATGGAGAACATCCAGAGCGGCAACGGGCTCTACGGCCTGGCGGGATATTATTACACCCCTGTGTGGGGGTATCTTCTCGCAGCTTTGTCAGGCTTCCAGGACGCGTTCCTGTCGATCGGCACGTTCGGGATTCGTTTCACCGACCTTTTGGGTATAGAGGACCTGGTGTGCAGGTATCACACCGCGACCGCGGTGACGATAGGTTTCGTCATGGCTCTGAAGGTTCCGCTCATCCTGACGGACGCGGCTGTCGGGGTCTTGTCGTTCTTTTTCGTCAGATCCATTTCTGGCGACGGCCGGAAGGCGTTCTTCGCGTCGGTATTGTGGATTTTCTTCCCCGTGGCGGTCTACATGTCCGGGGTGCAGGTCCAGTTCGACTCCGTCTCTGCGCTTCTGATGCTGCTTACCGTGTTCCTCGTCATGAGGGGGCATTCCCTTCTCGGAGGAGCCGTGTTCTCGGCCGCCGTCCTGTTGAAGTTCTATCCCGCCGTATGCCTCCCGGTTTTGGTCGCATACCTATTCGTGAGGTACCGTTCCGACGGCAGGTTCGGGGGAGAGCTTTCCAAAGCCGTCGTCGGGGCGGGGGCATCCGCCGCCGTCCTGCTGTTGCCACAGATTCTGGGAGGGGACCTTTCGGACGCGTTCTCGTTCATTACCGGGAGGGTCTCCGACGGCGACGCGCTCATGACCATCACCAGTTTCCTCAGCATGGCCGCCATGTTGGCGGGCTTCGTGGTGTGCGGGTACCGCATGTACCGCTGCGGGGAGGATCCGGAGAAGGCCTTGGTCGTCAACTGTCTCCTCGCGCTGTCTTTCGCGACCGTGTTCTCGTTCGTTCCGCAGTACATCCTCGTCGCGGTGCCGTTCCTGTGCGTCGCGGCGACGTGCTTCGACGGAAGGTACATGACATGCTGGTGGATGGTCGGGATCGGGAACCTCTTCGCGGCGGTGGCCATAAACAACTTCTCGCTTTTCGCGTCGAGTTCGGAATTCCTCGGAATGGCGTCACCGGAATGGGTGGTCTCCGCCATGGAGGCCATGGAATCGTTGACGGTAGCCGGATTCACCTCGGTCGAGATCCTGGATGCCGCAGGGTGCGTGTTCGGTGCATTGGGGATAATATTAATCCTGGTGATAGGATTGGAGGATGTGATACCGTCCGAACGGTTACGTGGACGTATCGGAAATCTCTGGAGGTGGGAATGTGGACAGGAGTGAGCTGCCGTTGGTCATGGTCGCAGTCGCGATATTGGCCGTCCTGGTGGCCGGGGAACTCATAGTCGTCACTTCGGACGGTTCTCAGTATTCCGCTTCGGCGGCGTTCGACGGTTCCCACCTGGAATACGAGGTCTCCGCCAAAGGCTCCAAGGTCTACACTGTAGTGGTCTCCGACAACGACGGCTACGGCGACCTTGGGCGGTTGTTCATCTATTACGACCCGTCGTACGAGGAGGACCTCCAGGAGGCAGTGATGGCTGTCGGGGCCAGGAGCCTCGACCAGGAGTACCAGTTGAAGCAGATCGAGGCCGCGTTGAAGTACAGGGGCGTCACCGTGGACGGTTGGCTCGATGCCGAAGGTCTGAGGCGGACGATGGACGAAGGCTTTCCTTCGGACCGTCCAGACGGTGTAATCGTCGTATCGGGATCGCTGCCCTCCACCGTATATTCCGGGCACTCGGACGACAAGGTCATCGGTTGGCTCGAGGAGGGCGGGAGGCTGTTCTGGGCGGGCGCCCGTCTCGGGGAGACGTATTCCACCACGGAACGGATCGTCGCGGTCCCCGGCGGGCAGTCGCTGTTCCTCGGGGCCGAATGTCTCAACCCGACAGGGGTTTCGAGCGCGCTTTCGGAGGTGGCCGGGGGTTCGAAGGAGATACTTTCGTTGACGAACAACGAGGTGCTCTACGCAGTCAATCCCTCCCTTCTGTCGGAGGGACGCAGATCGACGGTCATGGGGTTCACCGACGGCACATATTGCAGCATAGCGTCCGTCTCGGTCGGGAAGGGGGCCGTGTGCATCTACGGAGGCGACCTCTCCAACAATCAGCGGAACGATATCGCGCAGACCATCGCAATGGGGATCGTTCCTGGCACGACCGTCGTCGCATACGACGAGGGGACCGTCACCCGTGGGACGGTCGAGGGCTCGATCGATGTATCCGGCACGGGGTTTAGGGTCTACATCTACCTCGGCGGGTACTATCCGGTGTACGGGACCTCGGTGACGCTTTGAACGGGGTCTGTGCATGGGCGGATATCGTTTCTGGTCGAAATGGAACGTCTTGACGATCGCGGTCGGGCTGGCGTTGCGCTTCGCGATTGGTGCCGCCCTCACATATACTTACGACGTTCACAGTTGGGCCCTCACGATATCCAATTTCGAGGCCGGCCAGGGACTCTACGGCGTCGCGGGGTATAACTACACCCCGCCCTGGGGATACTTCCTCGGAACCTTCTCCCATCTCGCCGAACTCGTCGGGATATCTGATTTCGGTACGAGGGCCACCGAGTTCCTTCCGGTGGAGGATTACCCGTACTTCCTGTCGGCCTTCGTGCCGAGCCTGGAATTCGTTCTGGCGTTCAAGGCGATGCTCTTCGCGTTCGACCTCGCGGCGGGTTACGTCCTCTTCAGACTCGTCGGGGACCGCACGGACGACGGGGGGAAGGCATCGAAGGCGTTCGCACTCTGGTTCCTGTTCCCCTCCGTCATCGTGGTATCCGCCGTAGGCGGCATGTTCGATTCGATCTCGGTGATACTGACCATGCTGTGCATCATGTTCATGTTCCGCGGGAGGTATTTCCTCGCCGGTGGGTTGTTCGCATTGGCGGTGTCGACGAAGCTGTTCCCTGCCATCCTCGTGTTCCTGTTGGTCGCGTACGTGCTCCGCAGGGAGACCGATGTCCGCGACGCTGCCGTCAATATCGGACAGGCGGTGGTCGGAGCGGGGATCATCCTTATCGTGGTCTTCCTGCCGTCGGTCATTCAGGGGGATCTCGGTAGCAGCCTTTCGTTTCTGACCAGCAGGGCGAGTTCGTCCATGGGTTCGGGGTTGGGTGACATAGAGCGTTACGGGACCATTCTCGCCTTCGTCGCCATAGCGGTCGTCGCGGTGATATTGGCCCGCGGTTTCCGCAAGGAGGTTTCCGGTGATGTCGATGGACGGTTGCTGTCGGTCGCGATGGCGACGTTGGCGGTCCTCTTCCTGTATCCGCCCACGCCGCAGTACACGTTGCTGCTCCTGCCGTTCCTGATCTACGCGGCCGTAGCGGTCGACCGGGCGTATCTCTTTCCTTTGGTGCTTCTCGCGGTCGGCTCCACGGTGTTCGTCTGTTACCTGAACGTGATGGACCTCATGACCTTGTCCTATTACGCGGGCATACCGGTACCGTCCGATCTGGCGGAACTGGTCTCGGACATCGATCCGAACGGTCCCGGCATCCACCTGTATGACATCCTCTACTATTCCGGTGCCCTGGTTCAGTACGCTGGCATCGTGTCGGCATTGGCGGTGTACCTCAAGAGGGACGGATCGGTTGGACGGGTGTTCCACGTCGATAAGTCCGTTTGATATCCTGTTATCTTTTTCTACAAGTAGCAGATACCAACCCGCATATGGGACTCATCAAAGACCTGCTCATCAGATACCGCGAGGCGGTGCTGTATGTGTTCTTCGGTGGGTTGACGACCCTCGTCAGCTGGGGGACGTATTATGTGATGGCCAAATGGCTGGAATGGGACCTCAATCTGAGCAACGTCCTGTCGTGGGTCATCGGAGTCCTGTTCGCGTTCGCAGTGAACAAATGGTTCGTTTTCGAAGCCAAGAGCAGGGACAAGAAGGTGGTCTCCAAGGAAATCACGCTGTTCATCGGCGGG
>JAFVET010000176.1 GCA_017475875.1 Candidatus Methanomethylophilaceae archaeon | reverse complement strand
GCTGCACGCCGACAGGCCGCGCATATGCGTCCTGTTCCATCAGAAGTACTGGTTGGTGCACAACACCGCGGGGATCGACGGCCTTCTGAAGAGTTTCGAGCGCTTCGATGCCGATGTACTGCCGATATTCGTCGTGTCTCATGCCAATCCCATAATCGGTTCGATCGGTCTCCCGGCCCTGGTCAGGAAATATCTGATTAGAGACGGGAAGCCCGTGGTTGACGTGATCGTCAACACGATGAGCTTCTCGCAGACGCTCATCTCCAACCCCGGGGACGGGGTGCAGGTCTCGGACGACCAGTTCTTCGTCGATCTGGGCATTCCGGTGTTGCAGGCGTCCACACTCTACTGCAACGTGGACGAGTGGAAGCGGAGCCCGCAGGGGATGGGTGCGGCGGACATAGCGATGAGCATCATCAATCCCGAGTTCGACGGGCAGATAGACATGGTGCCGTTCAGCGGCACCGGTGCGGATTCGACCGGTGCCCTGCGCAACATCCCGATACCGGACCGCTGCGACATGATCGCGGAGTCCGCCTACCGTTGGGCTAAGCTGAAACACATCCCGAACAGCGGGAGGAAGGTCGCCATCCTGGTGTACATGTACCCTCCGCGCCAGGACCTCGCGGCCGGCGGATACGGGTTGGACACCCCGGAGAGCGTCGCATCCGTTTTGAAGAGCATGTCCGCTGCCGGATACACGCTGGACTGGGTGCCGGAGAACGGGCGCGAGCTCATGGACAGGCTTTTGGAAGGGGTCACGAACGACAACGACTGGATGTCGGACGAGCAGATGAGGAAGGTCGCGGTCGACCTCGTTACACCGAAGCAGTACATGGAGTGGTTCTCGGAGATCGCCGAATCCGCGAGGAAGAGATACGTCGAGTGCTGGGGCGACGCCCCCGGCGATCAGCACGTCCTCGACGGGAACCTCCTGCTTCCCGGGATATTGGACGGCAACGTGTTCGTCGGGTTCCAGCCCGACCGCGGGAAATGCACCACGGAAGCGATCCACGACCCTTACAACGCGCCGCCCCACCAATACCTTGCGTTCTACAGGTGGCTCAGGGACGTGTGGGGCGCAGACGCTGTCATCCACGTGGGCACGCACGGGACCCTCGAATGGCTCCCCGGAAAGGGTGCTGGATTGTCGTCGGAATGCGACCCGGACATAGTCCTTGGATGCATCCCGAACATCAACCCGTACATAATCGACAACCCCGGCGAGGGGATGCAGGCCAAGCGCAGGAGCTACGCCGTGGTGACCACCCACATGATCCCGGCAATGACCCGTTCCGGCGGATACCGCGAGATGGACGAGCTGGAGGACGCCGTCCAGGCGTTCATAAAGGCGAGGGAGCAGGACCAGGGCGCGAAGCTCAGACCCATCATAGAGAATGTCATACGCATAGCGAGGGACATGAACATGCTCCACGACATGGACCTCCCCGACGACTGCACCGTGGAGCAGATGGAGGGGTGCGCGGACCGCCTCTACGACTACGTCCTGGAGGCGAAGGACGCCATGATCAAGGACGGCCTCCATGTGTTGGGGGAGGTCCCCGACGGGCAGAGGATGGACGAGACCGTCTATTCTTTGGTGAGATATGCCAACGGCATGGTCCCGTCGATACGCCAGTCCGTGGCCGACGCGTTCGGCCTGGAGATGAACGACCTGGTTT
>JAFVET010000175.1 GCA_017475875.1 Candidatus Methanomethylophilaceae archaeon | reverse complement strand
TGTTCATGCTCTGGGCGAACCCGTCGGACCTGTCGGGTGCGTTCAGATGGGGATTGGGCCATCTGGAGAGCGTCGGATGGGCCAACATGCCCCTCATAATCGGAGTCACGGTGATCGGCAGCGCCGCGGTGCTGTTCATGTCGGAACGGCTCAACGTCTTGAACGCAGGCGTCCGTGGGGCGCTCACCATGGGCGAGGATCCGAACAAGGTGAGGTTCCTGTGCCTCCTCCTGACGTCAATGATGGTGGCCGTCGTGGTGGCGTTCACGGGTACCATCGGGTTCGTCGGGATCGTCGCACCGCACGTCGTCAGGCTGACGATGGGGACGAACACCCGCTACATGTTGCTCGGGTCGTTCGCGGTGGGCGCCGTGCTGTTGGTGGCGTCCGATGCTTTGGCAAAGGTCATGGCACTCCCGGTGGGAGTGATAATGTCGGTGGTCGGAGGACCGTTGTTCCTGTTCATCCTCGTGAAACAGTACAGGCGGGAGCATTTCGTCTGAGACGGGGAATGTCGGGAAAGGAAGCATGTCTTGAAATCGTTTCGTAGAAAGGAGTTTACAGAGATGAACATGAAGATAGTAGCCGTCGCCGTGGTGGCGGTGGTCCTCGTCGCAGGCATAGGCGCGTTCCTGGTCCTGCAGAACGGGGGAGACAAGGAACAGACGGGCAAATCCGATGGGCGCTTGCAGGTCTACGGCAACGCCAACAACGACGATTATCTGGACTCGAAGGATGTGGACCTCGTAAAGGACATAGCCGAGGGGGAATCCAGCGCGGATTCCTCGAAGCGCATAGACTGGAAGTCGCTGTACCCGTACGCCGACGCCGACAACGACGGCAAGGTGGACTCGAAGGACGTGGAACTGACGCAGGCCCTGGCCGACAGGAAATCCGGAACCACGGTATACTACCTGGACGGGACCGGGGCGGTCAAGAGCGTGGAGTATCCCATAAAAAGCATATGCGTCCTGGGGACGGCGACATTCACCGCGGTGCAGTCGCTCGGCCTGTCCGACATGGTGCAGGGACGCAGCGGAACCTCGCAGACCAACGACGTGATCTACAAGGACATCTGGGCCAAGCCCGCGGTCAGCGCCACCATGGTGGAGTTCGACATCTCCATGTTCTCCAACGTGGCCGACAAGGTGTCCGGCGGCATCGACGCGATAATCCAGAACAACGGTGGCATGGGTGCCCCGATCGACGAGACCGAGGCCGCCGAGCTCGAGAAGCTCGGGACCGCAACCGTCACCATGAAGTTCGACGTCCGCGGGGAGGAGAACTACTACCTCACCCTCGGATTCCTCTGCGCAGCGGACGACCGCGCCCACCAGGTCGTCGGAATGATGGACGACGTCTACAAGACGGCGGACGATGCGGTCACCGCCGCAGGAAAGAAGCCCTCGGTCCTCTGCTGTTGGGTCACCGGCAGCATGGGAACCGGGTTCTACGCCTCCTCCCAGAACTCCGTCGCGGCCTTCGTCACCGCGGCCGGCGGGGACCTGATAGAGATCCCGGAGGGCAGCATGGACATCTCGTCCGACGCCGTCGGAATCCTGGACGACAGGTACGACGGGGACTACATCCTCGCACCCGTGAGGACGTCGGTCAGCTATCTCGACGCCAAGGACGATTGGAAGACGCCCTGGGAGAGCGTCACCGGCGGATCGAGCGCCCTCTCGCAGATGGAGGCGTGCCCCGACCGCACCTTCCTGTTCATGTACGGCATGCCGTTCATATGCAAGGTCGCGTACGCGGTCGAGGTCCTCTACCCCGACCAGGTGAAGTCCGGTTACGGGGACGGTGTCAACCAAAGCTGGGTCGAGCTTTGCTACATCCAGAACCTCGGAAGCGATTACAAGGTCGCGGACCACGGTTTCTGCATCGGAAAGAAGGATTTCGGAGGGCAGACCGCCCCGGTGGTCGCGGCCACGTCGATCTCCATGTTCGAGGATTCCGTGAGCATGGCCGTCGGAGAAACCAAGCTCCTGTCTTACACGACTACTCCCGCCGGCTCCAAGGCCAGCGGAAGCACCGCTTGGAAGTCCAGCGACGCGTCCGTCGCCACCGTAGACGCCGGAACCGTGAAGGCCGTCTCTCCGGGTACCGCCGTGATCACCCTGACCATCGGGAGTTTAAGCGCGCAGTGCACTGTGACCGTGAAGGACGATTCCGTCAAGGATTATTCCGAGACAGTCACCGGCGTCGGGGCCGACGCTATCGCCTCGGCTTTCGCAACCAACTACGACGGACCCTTCGGGAAGTACTCCATGGATTCCGGTGCGACCTCCGAACGTGCGAGCGTCTCCGCCAAGAGCGGATCGAGGACGATGACCATCGTCTTCGAAGGTAACACCCAGGCCGCGTCCATGTTCGCGGACGCCGTGTCCGACGGAGGCATCGAGAAGCCCCTCGGGATGCCCGGTGAATCGGTCGCAGAGGTCTCCTATCAGGGGGCGTTCGACGGGTTCTACGGATACAAGCACGAGGCGTCGTCGATGGCCAGGTTCACCGCCCTCAATTTCGTGGCGTACAGCGGGAACATCCTCGTGGACGCCTATTCCTCCCTGCAGTACCGCATGAACGACCTCGCCTCCGCAGACGAGGTGTCCGCGATCCTGGATGCGGTGGCCCAGGCGGTCACCGGGACGACTGGCGGACAAGGTGGCGAGCAGCCTGCCAAGCTGAATCTTTCCGACAGTTCGATCACCGTCATGGCCGGCGATTCGGCCGAGATCCAGGCGGTTCTGGAGCCTGCCGGTAGCGGCACCGTGACCTGGTCGTCCAGCGACGAGTCCGTGGCCGTCGTCTCGGACGGGACCGTCACCGGAATCGCATACGGGACCGCAGTCATCACCGCATCCGCAGGCGCACTGTCCGCCGACTGCAAGGTCACGGTCATGTCTTCGACTGCATACGACGCGGGAGCCGATTTCGTCGCATCCGCATTCGCATCTGCCTACGTCTCCGGAGGTTTCGGAACGTATGCGGTCGAAGACGGTTCGTCCGGAGTCTCCGCGATGATGTCCGACGGATCGCACTACTTCCTCGTGATGGGGGACAGCGACCCTTCCGCCCTCTTCGACAGGCTGTCCGACGCCGTCGCCGCCAAGCCGGACCCCTACGGGAACGGGGCCAAGACGGCTCTCGACCTTTCGGGATATGGATTCGACGAGGCCGCCGGCTGCTACTACAAGGTGTCGATGGGAGGGACCATGACCTGGATGTACTTCGCCGTGGCCAAAGGCAACATCGTTGTGGACGGGACACTGAAGATCCAATCCTGCCGCAGCGAGCCCACATCGGAACTCTTCGACGGGTTCTTCAAAACCCTGTCCGGAGCCATGGGTCTGCAGACCGCCAAATCGGTCGGGGCCGACGACAAGGCGTCCGCGTTCGTCTCAGCATATGCCGGATCATCCACCTTCGGAACCCTTTCGGTAGCGGAAGGCGGCACGGATCCGTATGCGGTCGCGAGGTTCGACACCGGATCCAGGGTAGCTCCGTTGACCGATGTGGTGTTCATAGGCTGCACCGACGCCTCAGACAGGTTCTCGGATGCGAAGTCGGCGATCGACGCCGAGATCGGGGACATGGGCATGCCCTCCAAGGACGTGTCGGCGTCCCAGCCGTTCGACGGCTTCTACGGCAAAATCGTGGACATGGCGATGGGTTCGATGTCCTTCAGCATGTTCTACTTCGCGACATACGAAGGAGACGTCTTCGTCGACGGATACAGCGCGTACCAGCTGCACAGGGGTTCCCTCGCCACCGAGGAGGACATGAACTCGTTCGTGGTCGCCCTGGCCTCTTCCATGGGAGTGAGCTGATCCGTTGAAAAAGCCCGCCTCCGGGCGGGCCCCTTCCCCTCGGGGGAGGGTATGTGGTGGTAGCATGCATCTGAAGATAGACGATGTGGAGTTCGCCTACGGGAGCGTCCCTGTGCTGCACGGCGTGACCGTCGACCTTACTGGGCCGAGGTTCGTGTCCATACTGGGGCCGAACGGGGTCGGGAAATCAACACTGATCCATTGCATCAACAAGATCCTCACGCCCACCGGCGGGACGGTGATGTTGGACGACCGCGACGTCAGGGACTTCACGATAAAGGAGATGGCCAAGACCGTCGGATACGTGCCGTATTCCGCGAACGACACCTTCCCGCTCAGCGTCGTGGACACGGTGCTCATGGGAAGGCACCCCCACAGCGCGTGGGGCACCCTCGACAAGGACCTCGACGTGGTCTACGACACGCTGAGGATGCTGGGGATCTCCCATCTGGCGATGCGTTCCTTCAGCGAGCTTTCGGCGGGACAGCACCAGAAGGTGATGCTGGCCAGGGGCCTCGTCCAGGAACCGAAGATACTCCTCCTCGACGAACCAACCTCGAATCTGGACGTCAGGCATCAGCTCGAGGTCACTAAGATGCTCAAGAGGCTGACGGTCGAGAAGGGGATCTTGGTGATCATGATCAGTCACGACATAAACATCGCGGCCAAGTATGCCGACGACATCATAATGTTGCACGACGGGACTATCTACGCGTGCGGTACGCCCCAGGAGGTCATCCGTCCGGAGAACCTGAAGGTGGTCTACCAGGTCGAGGCGGCGATAGTGGACGACGACGGGAGC
>JAFVET010000174.1 GCA_017475875.1 Candidatus Methanomethylophilaceae archaeon | reverse complement strand
GTTCATACTCGCCACGAAGGTCAGCGACCCGTTCACGATATCCTACGACCTGCAGCTTTTCACCGTATGCCGCGAAGCAGACGAGAGGGTGATCAGCAGCGGTCAGGGTTCTGACGAGTATTTCGGAGGTTATGCCAACTCGGTGAACGACGACTACGACGAATACAGGTCGGTCATGGACTGGGGCGTGGAGAGGCTGTACAAGGTTTCCATACCCTGCGAGAGGTCCATCGCCCGCCATTTCAGACAGAGGCTCGAATATCCGTATCTCGACGAAACGGTGATCGGTTGCATCTCCGACATAGATCCCGACGTCCTCAGGCCTAGATCCCTGGAAGACCGCAAATCCGTTCTGAAGACGATCGCTTCCGATCTCGGCTATCCCGTGCTCTCCCACCGCACCAAGAAGGCCTCGCAGTACGGTTCGGGCACCACGGAACTCATCAGGGCCGCGGCCCGTACCAAAGGCGTGAGGTACAACAGGTACATATCCGACATCTACGAAGGACTCGGGCTGAGGAACGCAAATCTCCTCCGCGACGCGGCCGTCGACGTCCGCATGGACCCCATACTCCTGCACGATGCCGAAGAGGTCCTGCAGAAACTTGGCATGAGCCATTCGGAAGCGGTAGCGGAGATGTACCGCAGGATGGTTCGCGACGGGGACCTCGGTTTCCTGCGGGAAGGGATCGAATGACGTCGTCACCGGCGGTAACCGGCCAGCGCCGCCAGATTGGCATTCGGCGTCATCGGTGGAACACCGCATTCCGGTGCGATTACCGGATAACCAATGTCGGCATACCTCCTGGCAGACGAGACCACGTCTTCCGGGTTCCCCTGCAGCAGGCACCTCACGGGTTGGATTCCACCGACGAGGACGACCTTACGTGACACCCTGTCGTATACTGCCTGGGGGTCCCAACCAGTCTCCACCGAAAGGGCCGTGGAACCCAGAGATGCGAGATCCTCGAGTATCCCCCTCGTCTCCCCGCACGAGTGCACTGTGGAGTGGGATTCCCGAACACGCTGGTGCAGCTTCGTATGGAACGGCCTCACGAACGTGTCGAAGAGACCTTTGGGCTGCGTGTCCTCGGAACCCTCGGTTATCACGAACACGTTGTCGGAGACCTCCGACAGGGCCTTCGCATACGCGTACTGGTACGGAGCAGTCATCTTCACCCACTTCAGGCACCTGTCGGGACACGTCAGGAGCCCCATCAGATAGTTCTCCATGCCCGTAAGGAGACTGGCGACCAGCATGGGTCCCACCATCCCCGATGTGACGAAGAGGTCGGGACGGCTTTTCGACAGACGTTCAGCCACCTCGACGTACATCCCTACCCTCCCACCGGAGACGAACTCGTCTACCGGAATGAGGTCGGGAGGATCCATCAGGTCGTCGACGGTCATGTATGGCGAACACTACACCGAAGGCTGGGAGAACCTGGTTCCGGGATTCACCGTGCATCCCAGCCTCTCGGCCTCGGCGGTTATGTCGAACGGGACCCTTGCGGTGGCGAAACCGAATAGTTCCGAAGGTTGCAACGCCAACCTCACCATCATGTCCGCATCGAAGTTGGCCTCGGGCCACGAACAACCGCAGGCGTCCATCATGGGGACCGTTCCGGTCTGCGTGAACAGCGCGGGCGGGTGTGAATCGCCCACACCGTCCATCGCATCGACGATCTCGTCCTTCCCGTTCATACGACGTCATCCGAAAATGGCAGTATATGCCTTTGTCAACGCGTGTGAGAAAAACGTTAGATTGGACCAGTGACATCCGCCACGCATGGGAGTTTCGGTGAAAGACCTGATAGGCCTCAGGAGAAGCGTCAGGACGTTCGATGGCAGACCAGTCGACGGAAAGGTGTTGGAATCTTTGGAAAAGCACCTCTCCGCACAGACCAACCCGTTCGGCGTGAGGATAGACTACGGGATGTTCGAGGCCGACGGATACGGACTCTCCAGCCAGGTGCTGGAAGGGGAACACATCTATGTGGCGGCCAAGATGGAAAAGGGACTCCGCCAGGGGGAACTGGCGATGGGGTACGTCTTCGAGGAGTTCTGCCTGTACGCGCTGTCGCTAGGTCTCGGAACAGTGATCCTGGCGTCGACATTCGACCGCCCACGGTTGGAAGAAGTATTCTCGGTAGGGACGGATGAGGTCATGCCCGTGTGCAGCCCGATCGGGTATCCTTCCGAAACGATGTCGGAAACTGAGAGGAGGATGAGGAGGAACATGGGTTCCGATTCCCGTCTTCCGTTCGACCAGCTGTTCTCGGAAGGTTCCTTCGGAAAACCTGTCTCCGGGAAATGTGGATATAGAGATTCACTGGAGATGGTCCGGCTGGCGCCTTCGGCCCGCAACATCCAACCCTGGCGTCTTATCGTAGACGGGGACGCCGTCCACTTCTACGAGCTCCGCACGATACCGATACGCCCGACGGGGGACGTACAGAAACTCGACGTCGGCATCGCCGCCGCCCATTTCGACCTCTGCCAAAAGGAAAAAGGGAATCCGGGAAAGTTCGTGGACGTCGACCCTGGGATGACGGTTCCAGAGAATATGGAATACTGTATCTCGTACGAGATGGACTGAAAAACTGGAAAAGAACACCGCCCGTCGGACAGACGGGCGGATGTGGTTTCAGACGAGTCCGTGGAACTCCTTCATGCTCCTGACGCCGAGCTCTCCGGAGCGGGCGACACGGATGGCTCCGACCGCGATCTCGGCTCCCTGGACCGTGGTCATGAATGGAATCTCCAACTCGACCGCCAACCTGCGCATGGTGTATCCGTCGCGCAGGGCACCTGACCTCTGGGAGGGGGTGTTGATGACGAGATTGATCTTGCCGTCCCTCATGAGACCGACCGCGTTGGGCTTCTGGTTCTCGTCGAGCTTGAACACAGTGGTGGTCTCCACGCCGTGACTGCGGAGGTATGTGGAGGTTCCCTTGGTGGCGTAGATGGTGAATCCCATCTCCTTAAGCTCCTTGGCGGGCTTGACGATCCTCTCCTTGTCCTGGTCGTTGACGGTGATGTACACTCCGCCTTCCACCGGCAGCTTGTTACCTGCACCGATGAGGGCCTTGTAGCACGCGCGGTTGAAGTCCTCGTCGATTCCCATGACCTCTCCCGTGCTCTTCATCTCGGGGGTGAGGATGGAATCCACGCCGGGGAGCTTGAGGAACGGGAAGACCGACGCCTTGATGGCGTAGTGGTCGATGGGCCTGTATCCCTTGAGGCCGTAGTCCTTCAGGGTCTTGCCGAGCATGATACCGGTACCGACCTTTGCCAGGGGGATCCCGGTGGCCTTGGATATGAACGGGACGGTCCTCGAGGCCCTGGGGTTGGCCTCGATCATGTACACCTGTCCGTCCTTGACGGCCAGCTGGAGGTTCATGAGACCTTTGATCTGCAAGGCGAGGGCGACCTTGTCGCTGATGTCGACGATCTCGTCGATGATCTTCTGCGGCAGGGTGAACGGCGGCAGCACCATCGTCGCGTCCCCGGAGTGGCATCCGGCGTACTCGACGTGCTCCATTATTCCTCCGACGTACACTTCCTTGCCGTCGCAGATGGTGTCCACGTCGATCTCGATGGCCTCGGTGAGGTACTTGTCCACGAGGATCGGGTGGCTGCGGGAGACCTTGACCGCCGTTTCGACGTAGGTCTTGAGCTCCTCGGTGGAGTAGACGATCTCCATCGCCCTTCCTCCGAGGACGTAGGACGGCCTCACGAGAACGGGATAGCCTATGTTCTCGGCGATCTCCTTGACCTCGTCGAACGAGTAGCCGGTACCCGACTTGGGCTGCTTGATGCCCAGGTCGTCCATGAGCTTGGAGAACCTGCGGCGGTCCTCGGCGACGTCCATGTTGTCCGGGGTGGTACCGAGCACCTTGGTCTTGGTGCCGGCGAGCGCCTTCTCCAGGTCGACCGCGAGGTTGACCGATGTCTGTCCCCCGAACTGCACGATGACGCCGTCGGCGTCCTCCGCATCGATCACATTGAGGACGTCCTCGAGGGTCAAAGGCTCGAAGTACAGGCGGTCGGAGATATCGAAGTCGGTGGACACCGTTTCGGGATTGTTGTTGATGATGATCGCACAGCATCCGTGCTCCTGCACCGCTTTGACGCCGTGGACGCAGCAGTAGTCGAACTCGATACCCTGTCCGATCCTGATCGGGCCTCCGCCGACTATGATGATCTTCTTCTTGTCCTCGATCTTCTCCACCTCGGTCGCGTGGCCGTAGGTGGAATAGAAGTAGGGAGTCTCCGCTTTGAACTCGGCCGCACAGGTGTCGACCATCTTGTAGACAGGGACGATGCCTGCGTCCTTCCTGATCTTGCGGACGGCCAGAGGGTCGGTTCCAACCAGGTCGGCGATGCTCTCGTCAGAGAATCCCATACGCTTCGCTTCGATCAGCACGTCGTTGTTAAGACCTGCCGAGATCTTCTTCTCCATGTCGACGATGTTCTTCAGCTTCTGTACGAAGAACGTGTCCCATTTCGCGAGGTCGGCGATCTTCTCTACGGACATGCCCCTCCTCAGAGCCTCGCCCATGACGAAGATGCGCTTGTCGGTGGCGCTTACGAGCTCCTCCTCGATCTTGTCGTCGGAGATATCGATCCTGTCCAGCCCCTTCACTCCGATCTCGAGCGACCTGAGTCCCTTGAGGATGGCCTCCTCGAAGGTCCTTCCGATGGACATGACCTCCCCGGTGCTCTTCATCTGCGTGCCGAGGTGGCGGTCGACGGTCCTGAACTTGTCGAAGGGCCATCTGGGGATCTTGATGACGACGTAGTCCACAGTGGGCTCGAACGCGGCGAACGTGGTTCCCGTGACCTTGTTGGGGATCTCGTCCAAGGTGTATCCCACGGCGATCTTGGTGGACACCCTCGCGATCGGATAACCTGTGGCTTTCGACGCCAGGGCCGACGAACGCGAGACACGTGGGTTGACCTCGATGAGACGGTAGTCACCGTTCGCGGGGTTGAAGGCGAACTGGACGTTGCATCCTCCCTCGATCCCGAGGGCCCTGATG
>JAFVET010000173.1 GCA_017475875.1 Candidatus Methanomethylophilaceae archaeon | reverse complement strand
GGGACCGTACGTCCCCGGCGGGCATCCGAATATGCGGACGGACCCCAGCCTGCGGGCCTCGTCTACTGCTATCCCTTTTTCGATGGCGTCCAGGACGTCTTTGCGCAGGTTGGCCGCGAGGTAGTTGTCCTCGTCGTCCTCGTCGAGGTCGGCCACCAGCCTCACCGCGTCGTCGATCAGGTCGATGAGGTTGGGGAACGCGTCCCTGAACAGTCCCGTGATCCTGACGGTGACGTCTATCCTCGGCCTCCCGAGTTCGCTGAGGGGCACAGGTTCGAGCCCTACGACCTGTCCTCCCCTGGGCGACCATACCGGTCTCACGCCCATCAGCCACAGTATGTAGGCGACGTCGTCCCCGTTCGTCTTCATGGTGTCCGTGGCCCATACGATGAACCAGACCTCGCGGGGGTAGACTCCCTTCTCCTCCACGTAGCGCTCGATCATCTGGTCGGCCATCCTCTTCCCGATCTCCCACGAAGATCTCGGAGGTATTATGTCGGGATCGATGCCGTAGTAGTTGCGACCCATCGGCAGGAGGTGGGCGTTGCCCCTGGTGGGCGCTCCGGACGGTCCCGACGGGACGTATCCACCTCCGCAGCCGTGCATCAGGTTGTCCATCTCGTCGGTCATGCGCATTATGTTCGGGACCAGCGTCCCGCAGAGGTAGTTCAGCGCCGTCCCGAGGTCGCCACCGTCGGCATGGAGGATCCTTTTACACTCTTCTGGCTCGTAGCCTGCGAGCCTCATCTCCCTGAGTCCGGAAGACAGCTCGGCGTCGAGCGAATCGAGTATCTCGCCGTTCAATCTGCCCTCCGTCTCGCCCGAAGGGTCGTCGAGGAGTCTCCCGAGGTCGTATCCGCGCGACGAGAAGAACGCCTCCCTGAGGGACGGGACGTCGCCGTTGCGGAGGCGCATCAGGGAGTAGACGGTCTCGTCCATCCTCTCTTCCTCCGGCGCGCGGCCGAGGATGTGGAGGCCGTCCCTGACCAGTGCGTCCTTGATCTCCGTGATGTAGTCGTGTATCTTCTCCAGGTATGGCTCGAACCCTTCGGGATCGTCCGTCGGGGGGATTCCGAGCTCACCGCGCATGTCCGCCTTGTCCACCGCCTCCATGACGCTGCGGACGAGCTCCGTCCTGCGTTCGCCGGTGGCCCCGCGGGCCTTCATGAACTCCTGCAGCGGGACCTCGATCGAGGATATCTCCTCGTACGTCCCCGCACGGGCCATGGTCGGGCACATGTGGCCTATGAGCACGGCCTCGGACCTCCTCTTGGCCTGTATCCCCTCTCCGGGGTCGTCGATAACGTACGGATAGATGTGCGGTATCCCGTCGAGGACGATGTCCGGGAAGCATTTGGCAGATAGGCCCGTGGATTTCCCGGGAAGCCATTCGAGGGTCCCGTGCGTGCCCATGTGGAACACGACGTTGGCTTTGAAATCATATTTGAGCCATCTGTAGAACGCGAGATACGAATGAGGTATCGGCACCGACGGGTCGTGGTACACGGCCTCCATGTTGTCCGCCCACGAGCGGAGGGGCTGGTAACCGATCATGACGTTCCCGTTGACGATCCCGGGGATCACGATGTCCCTTCCGACGGTCGCCACCTCCCCCGGCGGTTTCCCCCACGTGCCCTCCATCATCTTCCTGTCGAATTCGGGCACCTGCGAGTAGTGCCGCATGTATTCGTCCGGGGTCACGAGGTCCGCGGCCTTCTCCCGTATCCTCTGGTCCGAGGACCATTCGAGGTCGTTGGTTATGTTGTCTAGGATCTCGTCTATCAGCTCCCTGCCGGTGGCGGGCACGTGGTCCACAGTGTAGCCCTCGGCCGAGAAGCGGTCTATCATGTCCCTGACGCTCTCGATGGTGTCGAGCCCGGCCGCGTTTCCGATCCTTCCGGATTCCGGACGGGACTGGTACATCAGTATGGCCACCTTCCTCTCCGAGGGAGGGGTGTGCGACAGGACGGCCCACATACGGACCAGGGACGCGAAGTGCCTTATGCGGTCGGGCAGGGGAGAGTATTTCCTCGGTCCGCCGCGTCCGCCCTCGTTGCTGCCGAGCGGGACGGTGATTATCTGACCGTCGATCTCCGGCCAGAAGACCCCTATGAGCATGTTCTCCTTGGAATGTCCGGACGCGCTCTCCTCGAAGTCCGGATAGTGGGTGGCGAACGCCGACGCCTGTATCACGGGCACGTCGGTGAGCGTGCGGAAGAAGTTCAGTTCGTCGGGAGTTCTGACGCCCTCGACGTCGCCCCTCGAGTTGTTTATCTGCGAGAACGGCGAATTGACGACGAGCACGTCGATGATGGGTTTCCCGTTCTCGGTGAAGTTTCTCTTGACGATCTCCGAAGACGGTTCCGTTCCGTACATGGTGCTGCTGCTGTTGCTGAAGAAGATGGGGATGACGTCCAGTCCGAGGGCCTCCAGTTCGTGGATCAGCATGTCGATGTGCTGCAGGTTGTCGTAGATCCAGAGGTTGGCCGTGAACATGAGGCCGACCGTTGGCCTGTCCCCATTCAGCGTCTTCAGGTAGTCCTCCCTGGTGACGTCCCTGGGGTGGTCGGGATGGTATATCCCCTCGCTCCTGGTCTCTATCGGTTCGGGGACGTCCCCCTCCCCCGTGACCTTGTGGCACAGCCATCCGACGATCCCCCTGTCGTTCTCCTCCCCGCGGAGGGTCATGTACCTGCCCAACAGTACGAAGTCCTCGTCGCTTCCTTTGAACAGTTGCCTGTAGAGGAGACGGACGTCCACGTTGCCCGTGAAAAGAAAGACGTAGCCGGGGCATTCCTCGAGTACGGACTGGTAGGTGTGGAACCTCTTCATGCGCTCGGGGTCGGACATGACCCTGAGGATGACCATGTCGGCCTGCTTCGTGCGCTGCACAAGTTCGTGATAGACCTCGGGTTCGTTGTCGACGTCCTCGGCATTCACGCAGTAGAGGTCCCCTTCGAGTCCCCTCTCTTCCATCACTTCGTCGAAAGGCGTCCGGAAAGTCTTGGCATCCGCCGTCTGTATCGATACGAAAACTACCCTTAGCACACGGGCCATGAACGGGCTATCCCGTTCCTCCTATAAAGGCTGGTCAGCTGGGGATCAGTCGAACGAGGTGTTGTCGTTCTCGGTCATGTCGTATTTGACGCCGGCGGAATCGAGGAGGGTCTTGATCTGGGAGGCGATCCCGGAGAGGTCCGTGGACTTGTTGTAGGTCTTCACATAGAATTCTTTCCTGTCCATGGGGAAGACGAGTCTGGCCTTTCCCTTCCTGTTGTATCCCTCGGGCTTGCGGTCGCGTTCGATGTCGATCATGTTGAGCTCGATGAACATCTGAAGGACTTCCTCCTCTTCCGGCAGCTGGTCGATCTCCGTGAGGAACATCTTGAGCATATCCGGGAAAACCGGGGCCAGGTCCTTGTAACTGGACTTGCCTTTGAGGATGAAATGGACACTGTAGGCCTTCATTGGGCTGGCATAGTTGCTCTTGAACTTAAACGTTCGTTCCGGCCGTCACTGCATTGGTCGCTGGTGGGTTCCGTCACCCTCCCTTATCATCTCGTCGAGTCCCTTCACCAGGTCCCAGAAGCCTTTGGGGAAGTTCTGCGACCCATCCGCTCTTATAACAGTGTCTCCGTTTACCGTCGCTTCGAACTTGAACATGACCCCGTCACACACATCCGGAGGGTGTTTCCCGTGGAAACCGTCCCATTTGATGACGTCGCATCCGTTGAGCAGATCCAGAATCTTCTTGCATTCGACCTCCACCTCCCCCAACGGCATGATGTCTTCCTTCTCTCCCAGATAGTTCATGTACTTGGACACTTTGGCCGAAGCACCTTCCGAGGTCACCTCGTACGTCTCGCTCGCCCTCATCCCAGTCGTCTTAATTTTCACGCTCCCGAATGACTCGATTTTCTTGTGAAAGAGGAACATGACAAGTAATCGGCCAGGTGATTATTTCTAGATTCTCTCGGCTGAATGGTCGGCACCGGCCGTTCTGTGCGCCTTTTGTTCGGTTGTACCAATTCCAGCAGGACCGCGCATATAAGTATCGTCACGACCTATCCGACGTTGTGTTAAGATGAGAGTGGCATTGACTATTGCTGGTTCCGATTCGGTCGGAGGTGCAGGCGTCCAGGCCGATGTGAAGGCCATGGCCGCCGTCGGCGTCCATGCGGCGTCCGTCATCACCGCCGTCACCGCCCAGAACACCAAAGGCGTCGACGCGATATACCCCATGGATCCAGAGGCCGTTGAGCAGCAGCTGCGCACAGTCCTCAGGGACTGTGACGTCAAGGCGATCAAGACTGGAATGCTCTACAGCGCCGACATAGTGGACGTCGTGTGCGACGTGTTGGAGTACCACGAGGTGCCCCTCATAGTGGACCCTGTCATGGTCTCGGGCACCGGTTCTGACCTCAGCGACGATTCCCTCCTGAAGGCCATGAAGAAGAAACTCCTGCCGATCTGCGAACTGGTGACCCCCAACCGTCACGAGGCCGAGGCTCTTGCTGGAATGAAGATATCCAATTACGACGACGTCACGATGGCCTGCGAGCTGATCGGTAAGGAGGGATCCTCGGTGCTCCTCAAAGGCGGGCACTTTACAGGCAGCAAAGTCACCGATTACCTGTACCTCTCGTCAGAGATCACGGAACTGACCTATCCCCGTGTCCAGAACCGTTCCGGCCACGGGAGCGGCTGCACCCTGTCATCGTACATCACCGCTAACATGGCCAGCGGCATGGACATTGTCAACGCCATCATGGTGTCCCGTGAGAGGATACAGAAGGCCATAGAGTGTCAGTACGCAGTCGGAAAGGGCGACGTGGTCGTGAATCCGTTCGTCTCGCTGGCATCCGAGAACAAGAGCCTCAAGGTGCTCAACGCCGTGGAGGCCGCGGCCGCGGAGATCCAGAAGATGGTTCCCCACGAGTTCGTTCCGAGGAAAGGTCTCAACATCGCCCTGGCCTCCGAGTCCCCGATCGGACCTGAGGACATAGCGGCCATCGACGGGAGGATGACCGTGGTCAACGGCGACCTGCGCAAGGGCGGACCGGCCAAGTTCGGCGTCGCGGAACATCTGTCCTATGTGCTCCTCGAGATCATGAAGGTCGATCCCAAGTACCGCTGCATCATGACCATCGCTTACAGCGACGATACGATGTCCATTTTGGAAGAGGTCGGTATGACCGCCGTGTCTGTGAGTCTCAACAAGGACCACTACGTGGACGGTACCCAGAAGGCGATCAAGATCGCAGGCGGCATCCCCGATGCGATAATCGACAAGGGTCCGAAGAACAACCGTATCATCAGGTTGATTGCCAAGGACACCGACGACCTGCTCAACAAGATCGAACAGATCCTTTGAAACTCATTGCCTGGGCCGATGTGTCCAGGCTCCATCTTTTGGTTCGGATTATATCGGAACGTGCGAACGGTTCCACGTTCTGACAGGGAAACACCGGGATGCGGAACTCGTGACGGTGTTCCTGATATTATGTGATAATAGAGAAATGCCCGTCCCTTTCGGGACGGGAAAGGTAAATCAGCTGATGGAGACGATCTTGATAGCGAAGTAGAGGTCTTCGTTATAGGTCTCCGGGTAGGTCTTGTATGTGATCTCGCTGCCGTTGATGGCCGTGACGAACCAGGTT
>JAFVET010000172.1 GCA_017475875.1 Candidatus Methanomethylophilaceae archaeon | reverse complement strand
TCACCCTGAACTGCTCACCGATCTCGTACATCATGTCTTCGAGCATCTGCTCGAAATCCGACTGGGGCGGGGGAGACTGGTCCTGTTGTTCCTGTTGTTCCTCCTGCTGCTCGTCGTCCTGTTGTTCGTCCTCTTTGTCGTCGTCCTGTTGGTCCTCCGGAGGTTGTTCAGGAGGTTCCTGCTCCTGCTGTTCCGGCGGATCGGGCTCCGGTGGCGGAGGCGGTTGCGAATAGTTGCGTCTGTGGGCGAGGCAGATCATGGCCGCCTCCTCTACGTCCTTCTTCAACACCTCGTCCCTTCCGTTGATCGCCGCTATCGCTTTGGCGGTGTTCACCATTGCGATGTCCCCGCGGTGGCCGTCGGCGCTTACGCGCACCGTGATCTCCACAGCCACCCGGACCAGGTCGTCGGAGATGGTCACCAACGGAAGTATCCTCTTCGCACGGTCGAGGGTGATGCGCACCTGCTCCTCGTCGTCCTTGAACCTGTCGAGGTAACCTTCGGGATCCTTCTGGAACTCCATGTTCCTGCGGAGAACCTCGAGACGTCCCTTCTCGTCGTCGGGGAAGGTGGTGTACGCGCACAGGTCGAACCTGTCCAGAAGATGGGAGCTGATGTCGGAATCCTCGGGGTTCATGGTGGCCACGAGGATCACGTCGCATTGGTACTCGGACGATACGCCCTCCCTTTCCAGGATGACCCGTCCGGATGTGACGCAGTCGAGGAGGGACGCCAGGACCCTCTGGTCCATCAGGTTCACGTCGTCCACGTAGAGTATGCCTCCGCTGGCACGGTCGAGTATCCCCTTCTGTACGACGGGCCTCCCCTCGCGGATGGTGGCATCGACGTCCATCCCCCCGAACAGCTGCTCCTCGGTGACGTTGAGCGGGACGTTCACCACTTTGAGTCCGGTGATGCGTCCGGCCGCCCTGGAGATCATCGTTTTCGCTGAGCCTGGACCTCCCCTTATGAGCACGGTATGGATGTTGGGGTTGACGACGGCGCACTCGATGGAGCGCTTTGCATCCTCCATCCCGTAGATGGCGGTGAACGGCAGGGTGCTCAGATCGTTTGGAGACATCTGTCAAGCTCCTCGCAGTCGAAGGCCTGTTCCTCGAACGGTCTCCTCCTCATGCGGTGGGAGAGAACGAGGGCGGCGACGTCCCTTATGTCATCCTTGATAACGTTCTTCCTCCCGTCGAGGGCCGCGTTGGCCTTGGCGGCCTTCATCATCGTTATATCAGCACGGTGACCGTCGATGCCGAAGTTGGTGGTAACTGTGACGACCGCACGGAGGACGTCCTCGTCGGCGACGACTTCGGGAAGGATCTCCCTGGCACGGACGATGCGTTCCGTGAGGGCCTCCGACTCCTCGGCCACCTTCTTCGTATATCCTTCGGGGTCGGAATCGAAAGCGAGACGTCTCCTGACGACCTCCAGCCTGCGCTCCATGTCCCCGTCGCCCCTGACCTCGACGGAAAGACCGAACCTGTCCAACAGCTGCGGACGGAGTTCTCCCTCCTCCGGGTTCATCGTACCTACGAGGATGAATCTGGACGGGTGGGAGAAGGATATGCCTTCCCTCTCGACGTAGTTGACGCCCATGGCCGCCGAATCCAGAAGTAGGTCTACGATGTGGTCGTCGAGCAGGTTGACCTCGTCGACGTACAGGAGGTTGCCGTTGGCCTGGGCCAGGACACCGGGTTCGAACTTCTTCTCACCGGTTTTCAAGACGTGTTCTATGTCCAACGTTCCGGCGACACGGTCCTCGGTGGCGCTCAGAGGGAGTTCGACGACCCTCATCCTCTCCCTATGGGAGGGGAGTCCGCCCTTGGAGGCCTTCTCCGAGCAGTACGGACACAGGCGGTCCGGCCTGGAGGGGTCGCAGTTGAAGTTGCAGCCGTCGACGACCTCTTTGAACGGGAGTATCTGGTTGAGCGAACGTACAGTCGTGGATTTGGCGGTTCCCTTCTCACCTTTGATCAACGCCCCGCCTATGCCCGGATCCACGATGTTGAGCAAAAGGGCCTTCTTCATGTCTTCCTGACCTACGATAGAAACAAAGGGAAACAACAGACGTTCCATGGCGATTCTTCCTTAGGCTTTATAACAGCCGATGCGGGGTGATGTCCCTTCGGCTATATAATCCAACCTTGAAATATAAACGAAATAAAAAAGAATGGGAAAGATGGGGCGAACCCCATCGGAAAACTGTTTCAGTTCTTCGCGACGTCGAAGTTGATGCCGCAGATCTCTTCGGGATGTTTCTTGTGGTTCCAGTACTGGAGACAGAACCAGAACGGGATGTACATCAGGGTCGCGGCGATACCGACGATCACATAGACCCAACCCATGGTCTCGTAGACGTAGTACAGGATACCGGGGGTCATGAAGAAGAACTCGAATATTCCCATGAATATGGCACCGCCGTACCAGAACTTACCGACCTTGTAAACCCTCTCGACGTCTTTGAACCTCGGGTCGCGGCGCGACTTCACGAACGCGCACATGCACATTCCGAAGGCGATCGCGAAACCCAACGCGGAGACCGCGAGGATCTGACTCGCGGTGATACCTGCGAGGATGATGAAGAATCCGATTCCGCATTCGAAGAACATGGCGTACATCGGGACACCGTAGACGTTCGTCTTTGCGAACACCAACGGGAAGTTACCGTCACGGGCCATGATCTGGATGGTCCTGGCGGTACCGAGGAACGCGGTCTGGACGATCATGACCATACCCGCGATTAGGAGTATGACCGCTATCGCACCTCCGATGTTGCCGAAGTTGGACTCCGCTATCGGGATGAGGGTGGCCGCACCGGCCTCCCCGATGGTCTGGATGCTTCCGTCGTTGACCATTCCAAGGGTTCCGTACATGCAGAACGCGATGACGAAGTACATGGCAAGACAGAGGAGACCGCAGGCCATCAGCGCCTTGGGGACGTCCTTGCTGGGCTCCTTGTACTCGGCACCGTAGGTCGCGGCGGATTCCCAACCGACTGCACTCCACTGCGCGACGGTGAAGCAACCGAGGATCATCAGGATGCTGTTGCCGTTCCATTCCCATCCGGTAGGCGTAAGCTGGCCGGTGATGTAGTCCAGGTGGAACGTTCCGTTGAACAGAGGGAAAATGACGATGATGAGAATGGGGATGATCGTGATGATGGCCAGGATGAGCTGTGTCTTAGCACCGCCTTCGAGTCCCTTCCTTCCGGAAAGGATGATGAAGCCGTACATCAGGGCTCCGAGGAGCAGGTAGAATCCGGTCCTGGCGAAACCGTCGAGACCGTTGAACACCTCGAAGTATCCGATCAGGTACTCGCCGGTCATGATGGTGAAGATGGGGATGACGGGAACCCATGTGGCGAAGTACGCCCAGGCACCCAGGGAACCGATCATACGTCCGGTGTTCACTTTTTTGTTCTTGTATTTCTCGTCGTCCCTGAATATGTGTTGGATCGACCCTCCTATTCCCGCGACGCCGAAGGTGGCACAGAGCTCACCGAGGGGCAGGTTAAGAAGGAAACCGGAAAGGACAGAAAGGACCCAGAGGATGATACTCATGGCCCACAGGTTGAGCGACAGATCGCACAGCGAGGGCACGATGAGGATCGGTATACCCATTGCGATGATGAGTCCCTGTTTCCAGGTTATACTGCGGACTAGCTCGTTGCCCGCATTGTTCGTTTCTTCAGTCATAGGTTACCTCCAAAGAAGGGAACCGGGTTCCCTCCCCACTAATCTAAGAAAACCGATTGTTCTCTTAACTGATGGTAGCTTAACAATCGAACAACCGTATTTATGCGTATTGTCCCATCATACCCTTCCTTATAAGTAACCTTAATATACAAGTTTCATCGAGAATCCATTGAAACATACAAACACCTATAAATTCGAATCAGTTGGATTGTGCGTTATTTAAATATGATATCTTAATTAATAGAGGGCATCTTACAACAATCATACTACTGTTTTAAATAGATGTTGATGATGCGTCCTTTTTGACTAAAAACGGTAACACGTTAGATGCTTACCGTCATCATTTGTTACAACTAATGTAATTTAAATGATAATTGTTAAAGGTTATATGGTACAATCGGGTCAAAACTTATGAATGTGCACCACATTCCCGGAACGATGAGTCTGGATCCGAACATGCCAGCGGACCTGCCTTTATCCATTGTCAGGGGGCTGTCTGGTGTTCATTATGCGTTCTATCTCGACAAGGAGATAATGGATGCTATCATGACCGAGGAGGGGACCATAGTCGGTTCCGCCAACATCCCCGTCGACAATTAGGGGCTCAAGGAGGCAATGAAGCGCGAAGCGGTGATTTGCATCATCAAGAGCCATTTCAGACCTCCGCCGGAACCGACCGTCGTACTGATGTCGGGCGAATGCAAGATCATCGGCGAGGAGGTCTTCCCGTGGACCCGCAAGGACTACGAAGCCCGCGACGACGTCGTGTGGATGTTCGACGGTTTCGTGCTTTTCCCGAAGATACCGGTCATAGGTGGCGAACACTTCGTGATGCCACCCGTCTCGTTCCCGGAACTGAACGAGTCGAACGGATGCCTGGACGTCGTCTCTTGCAGTCCGGCCCCGTCGTGCGATGCCATGATCAGGGAATACGCCGGTCTCCCCGTCGATACCAAGCTCGCGTCGATAATAGTGGCGTTCAACAGGGTAAAGGGGTTCGACGCTTCCATCCCGGGGGAAGGAAGCGTCAAGGAACATTCGTTGGCGCGAAGTCATCTGCGACGCCTGTCGTAGCCACGGCCACGAGGGGCTCCCCTCTGTCCTGGACGACCCTGGGGCCTCTTCTCGTAACCGTCGTCCGCGAAGATGGATTCGAACGTGGCGAGGTCACCCTTGGACTCGTACTGTTCGCGGACGTACGACGTGACCTCCTCGTCGGTACAGACCTTCTTGAGCCACTTGTACGAAGGCACCTCCGGGCTGTCGCCCATAGCGAAGTACAGTCTCGCCGCTTCCATGTCGTCTCCGATGTCGTGCAGGGCGTAGAGCATGGCCTTCTTGCGGTAGAACGGATCGTTGGAGAGTTCCTTGATGCGTATCTTGCATTCCTCGCTGCCGACACGGGCGTGCCTGCTCAACCAGTAGATCTCCTCGATGGCCGAGATCTTCCCTATGGCGGAACCCATGGCGATGATCTTCTCGGGGTCACCGCCGCAATACTCGTCCAGCAGCTCCTCGTCGCGCATGCCGGCTTTGTACATGGACATGATGCCGTCGAGGTCGTCGTTCTGGGCGTAGATCCTGGCGAGGCTCTTGGCGACGTCCGGACGATACGACAGGACGTTGAGTTCGTCAAGGGCCTCGGGAGACCCGCTGGCGGCTGCCGATGTCATGGCGGGGATCCATTCCTCCTTCTTCGCCTGGAGGTTCTTCGCGTACAGATATCTCGAGTACGGTGCGTCGCGGACGTCCAGAAGGGCCTGCTTGGCTATTATCAGGTCGTTGTACGTCTCGAAGTTCGTCCTGAGCCAGTCGACACCGTCGCCGGTTTCAAGAGATTTCAGGTATCCGTTGTAGAATTCAGCTTCCCTGACGTCACCGGAATGCTTCTCGATTTCGGCACGGGCTTTTTCGCTGCCCTTCATCGCCCTGACGAACGTGTTGTCCAACGAGCGCCTCAGGTCCTCGAACTCCCTGAAACGGTTCAGATGTTCGGCCGCCTTATCGGATCCGCTCTTGCGACGGAGTATGTCGAGACCACTGCGGACCTTTTCAGGCATCTCGCCGTAATGCGAGGCGAACTCGTCGACCTCTTCGCTGTCCGCTTCCATCTCGCCGAGGCAGATGCGGCGGTAGAGGGCGTGCGGGTTGTGCTCCGCGACGGCGGCGTCGAAGGCCTGCCTGTCATATCCCTTGGATTCGCTTATGCACAGGTAGTCGAATTCGATGAGGGCCTCGTTGGAGCACCTCGGGGCCACTGATTTGCGCATGGACGCCATCTGCACTGGATCGAGGTCGTGTATGATCCTCGCTGCATTTTTGGCGCACCCTCCGCTCATGAGTACCGATCCGTGGAGGTAGAGGATCATGGCGGTGCGGAGGTCCCCGTTCTCCTGACAGTCGATGCCGTTGTAGAGCATCTTCGACGGGTCGCGCGGAAGTCTGAAATTCGAATCGTCCACGGTGACGCGACCGCGCGGCTTCTCATCTTCGCGTTCGCGGTACCGGTCCCCGTCGCCACGATCCCGTGAATACCCGCCGTTCCGTTCCCTGTCGGGGTAACCTCCGGAGCGTCTATCGTAAGACCTTTCGGATCTGTCACCACGGTCGCGGTAACCCCTGTCGTCGCGAGACGAATAATCGCGCCTCGGAGGACGGTCTTCGTTGCGATCCCTTCTGTCACGCCTCTGGCCGTCGTACGATCTGGGCCTGTCGTCACGATTCTGGGGACGGTACCCGGACCTCTCCCCGCCGTCGCGCCTCTGGCCGTCATAGGATCTTGGCCTGTCGCCATCGGACGACCGGTAATCGCGCCTCGGGGGACGGTCTTCGTTGCGATCCCTTCTGTCGCGCCTCTGGCCGTCGTACGATCTGGGCCTGTCGTCGCGCCTCGGGGGACGGTATTCGGACCTCTC
>JAFVET010000171.1 GCA_017475875.1 Candidatus Methanomethylophilaceae archaeon | reverse complement strand
TTCCGAGGGAGATGGGTGTCGGCGAACGGGTGCTCAGCGGTACGATAAACCTCACCGCCCGCATAGTCGTGGAGGTCGACAGCGAATACGAGGACTCCACCGTATCCAAGATCCTGGAACTCGTGGAGGAATCGGTATCCCGCAAGGCTTCGGTCGAGAAGTTCATCACCAAGTTCGCACGCTACTACACCCCGCTCGTCGTCCTCGGTGCCTTCCTCACCGTGTCGATACCGGTCCTCTTGGGACAGGACCTAAACACGTGGCTCTACCGCGGTTTCACGTTCCTGGTCGTATCCTGTCCGTGCGCGCTCGTGATCTCGGTCCCCCTGGGTTACTTCTGCGGGATCGGTGCCGGTTCCAAGCTGGGCATACTCGTCAAGGGCGGTAACTACCTGGAGGCGTTGGCCCACGCCGAGCACGTGGTGTTCGACAAGACCGGCACGCTGACGCAGGGAAGGTTCTCCGTGAAGCACCTCCACACCGTGGATTCCACCGAGGAGGAGATTCTCGAGTTGGCGGCCATCGCCGAGTCCAAGTCCAACCATCCGATCGCGCGTTCGATCGTGGAGGGACACGGTTCCGTGTTCTCGGAGGACCGCATAGCCGCTTCGGAGGAGGTTCCGGGGAAGGGCGTTCACGCGGTCATCGATGGCCACGAGGTCCTCGTCGGGAACCACCGCCTCATGGCTGACAACGGTATCGAATACGACTCTACGGAATACGCGGGCACCAGCGTGCACGTCAGCCGCAACGGCCGTTACATGGGACACATAGTGGTGGCGGACACTGTCAAGTCCGGATCCAAGGAGACGGTCTCCGAGCTGAAGAAGCTGGGGGTGAAGGAGACGGTCATGCTTACCGGTGATTCGGCCGCGATAGGAAACGCCGTGGCCGAGGAACTCGGTATAGACAGGGCGGAATGCGAGCTTCTGCCCGCCGACAAGAACCGCTTCGTCGACGAGCTCATCAAGAGCAAGGGCGACGGCAAGGGTACGGTCGTGTTCGTGGGTGACGGGATAAACGACGCCCCGTCCCTGGCACGCGCGGACATCGGGATCGCCATGGGTGCCCTCGGATCGGATTCCGCCATCGAGGCAGCCGACCTGGTGATAATGGACGACGATCCACGCAAGATACCCGTGGCCATCCGTCTCGCCCGCAAGGTGAACTCCATCGTGTACCAAAACATCGTGTTCGCACTCACCGTCAAGTTCGTGATCCTGGCCCTTTCGGTGTTCGGGATAGCGAACATGTGGGCGGCCGTGTTCGGGGACGTGGGGGTCTCGATAATAGCGATCCTGAATTCGATGAGGTGTCTCAGCACCCGGAAGTTCGAGCTGTCGGAACGATGGACGTTCCGATGTCTTGTGACCTACCGTCGATAACCGGAAGGGAGACGACAGTCGGACGGCAACGGTTAAAGTCCATCATGTCCCTGTGACATCGCAGTCGGAGGTCGTCGAGATGTTCAGCAACAGTGTGTTTCCGGAGATGAAGGGCAATCTGGGTTTCGGGTGCATGAGGCTCCCGATGAGGGACGGCAAACCCGACTATGACCATATGAACGCGATGGTCGACGCCTTCATGGATGCGGGTTTCAACTATTTCGACACCGCCCGCCCCTATCACGGCGGAAATTCGGAGATCGCCGTCCGGGAATGTCTGGTAAAGAGGTACGACCGCGAGCGGTTCCTCCTGGCCGACAAGCTAACCGAGCCCTATTTCGATTCACGGGAGGACATCCGTCCCTTCATCACCGACCAGTTGAAGAGCTGCGGGGTTGACTACTTCGATTACTACCTCATGCACGCCCAGGATGCCACCAACTATCGCAAATTCCAACGTTGCAAGGCATACGAGACTTCGGCAGGTTTCAAGGACGAGGGTCTGATCAGGCATTTCGGAATCTCCTTCCATGACAAGCCGGAGGTCCTCGAGATGATACTGAACGATCATCCCGAGGTGGAGTTCGTACAGATACAGTTCAACTACCTCGATTATGACAGCCCGTCCGTCGAGAGCAGGAGGGTATACGAGGTGTGCGTGGACCACGGTGTGCCGGCGATGGTCATGGAACCCGTCAAAGGCGGCAACCTGGTCAGGCTGCCCGACAAGGCCGATTCCATCCTCCGCGGAATGGGCGGAGGAAGCAACGCCAGCTATGCACTGCGTTTCGCGGCGAGTTTCCCAGGCATCGTCATGGTCCTGTCTGGGATGAGCGATCTTCAACAGGTAGAGGACAACGTCTCCGCGATGAAGGAGTTCAGACCTTTTTCCGAGGAAGAGTTCGAGGCGGTTAGGAAGGTGTGCGGGATAATCGAATCCCAGAACCTCATCCAGTGCACGGCATGCCGTTATTGCATAGAGGAGAACGAGTGTCCGGAATCGATCCTCATCCCGGATCTGTTCTCGGCGATGAACGCACACGGCCAGTTCCACGATTGGAACAGTTCACTCTACTATAGCAAGGCGGTGTCCAGGGGGCACGGGAAGGCATCCGATTGCATCGGGTGCGGAGGATGCGAGGATGTGTGCCCGCAGCATCTCCCCATCAGGGAACTGTTGTCCGACGTATCGAAGGTGTTCGACAAAAGTTGATCCGGGACGGGCGTTGTCTACGTAGACAAGACTCCCCCAAGCATCTTTTTATCACTGATTATTATCACCAGCGGACATGGAAAGACCGTATCTCCAGCTCATGTTCGTTCTCGCCCTGCTGGTGGTCCCGCTCGTTCCCGCCGTTTCGGACGTGGAGGGGGCATCCGGTGACAGTGGCGTACGGATATCTGAGTTCTACTCCTACGGGACCAACGGTGTGACGTTGACCAATTACGGAAATTCGTCCGTTGATCTCCGCGACTACTCCA
>JAFVET010000170.1 GCA_017475875.1 Candidatus Methanomethylophilaceae archaeon | reverse complement strand
GATTTCCCCCGGCATTCTTTTGTCGGAGGTAACATGGCGAGCAAAGTGGTCGTCGAAGCGGTGGACGCTTGGGTGGAAGAAGACGTCGAATATGGGGAGGAGATGGTGGTCTACCGCCATCTCGCGCTTCGCAGAGTCTTTTTCATCGCTTTCTGCATAGTTGTCGCGTTCGTCGTCTCCGGGATAGCTTTGACGATTGGTGACTATCCCATAGGTTTCGTACATAGCTACGAGGTTCTATGGGACCATATCCTGGGGAACGTGCCGGAGGGGGATCTGCAGGCCGTCAACGAGGATTTCATCATATGGAAGGTCAGGACCCCGAGGATATTCACTGGAATACTGGCAGGGTTCGGTCTCGCCGTTTGCGGGGCGGTGATGCAGAGCATCCTCAAGAACCCACTAGCAGATTCGTACACGACCGGTGTGTCATCGGGAGCTTCGTTCGGTGCCACTTTGGCCATCGCATTGGGTATTTCCATCGGTGGAGCGGGAGGTTATGCCCTCGTCGCCAACGCATTCGTGTTTTCCCTCATACCTGTCCTCGTGATAGTCACTGTAGCGAAGATGCGCGGCGCATCTCCGACGACCATGATCATGGCCGGTATCGCGGTCATGTACATTTTCAACGCTACGACCACGCTCATTAAACTTTCAGTCAGCGACGCCACGCTGTCGCAGCTGTTCGACTGGTCGGTCGGTTCGTTGGACAACAGCAGTTGGCGCCAGGTGGAGATCATGGCGACGTTCGTCGTTTCCGGATACGTACTCATGCAGTTGCTCGGAAGACGTCTCAACGTGCTTTCGACGGGGGACGAGAGTGCAAAGGCTATGGGTGTGGACAGCAACTCCCTACGCACGATAACAATGCTGGTGGTGTCCCTAATCGCGGCCAGTATCGTCAGTTTCACGGGTTTGATAGGGTTCGTCGGTCTCGTTTGCCCGCATATTGCACGCTTGATAATAGGGTCCGACAACCGTTATCTGATACCGGCGTCCGCCGCTTTCGGGGCAGCCCTTCTGCTCGGATCCGACCTGGTTGGAAGGGTCGTCATCGCACCCGATATAATCCCGGTGGGCGTCATAACGTCGTTCATCGGCGGACCGATGTTCCTATGGCTCATCATCCGTCAGAAGAAGGAGGTGTGGTGATGTCCATAATCCGTCTGGATTCGTTGTGCTGCGGATACGGAACCCACAAGGTGCTCGACGAGATCTCGTTCGAACTGGACGAACCAGGTTATGTATGCGTTATCGGCCCCAACGGTGTTGGCAAGTCTACTTTGATAAGGGCGATGACTGGTCTCATCAAGCCTATGTCGGGATCTGTCTTCATCAACGACCGCGAGATATCCACATACAGTCGCAAGGAGCAAGCCAAAATAATCGGGTACGTACCTGTGATGACCTCCGATTTCAACATAATGTCCGTTTTGGACACGGTATTGATCGGGCGCTATGCGAAACAGAAATGGCGCACCACCCAACGGGACATAGATGTCGCTTACAAGGCGCTCAAGGCCATGGAGATCGACGGGCTGGCGAACCGTCGTTTCAACGAGTTGTCCGCGGGGCAGAGACAGAAGGTATCCATAGCCAGGGGGTTGGTACAGGAGCCGGAGATCCTTATGCTGGACGAACCCACTGCTAACCTGGACATCCGGCACCAGGTGTACGTTTCCGATTTCCTCAAGGAATTGGCCGCGAGGACACACATCACCGTGTTCACGGTCAGCCACGACCTCAATCTCGCTGCCAAATACGCCGATACCGTGATAGTCATGAAGCGTCCCGGCATCTTGTATGGGATAGGTACCGCCGAGGAAATGATCACACAGAGGATGATCCGTGACGTGTATGGGGTTGATTGCGAGATCACCGAGGACCATGGTACTCCCCACGTCGTCCTTCAGGACGTTCTGGGAAAAGAGTCGGAGGCGTGAGCTGATCATCGGTATTGCATCCCACATCGAGTCTTAAGCAGTAGTGTTAATTAATTCCCTGTAGATGACGTCCCATGACCAAAAGAGACTTGATATCGGTAGTCGACATGCAGGACAAGTGGGCCGACATGGTGGATCTGGCCATCCGCCTCAAGGCCGAGCGCGGACATCACGGGGACCCCCTCAAAGGCAAGACCCTGGCGATGATCTTCGAGAAGCCCAGCACCCGTACGAGGATATCCTTCGACGTCGCCATCACGGAACTCGGAGGGCACGCCCTTTACATCGACGAGTCCAAGATGCAGATGGGCGTCCACAGCGAGACCGTGGAGGACACCGCCCGCGTCATGAGCCGCTTCGTCCACGGAATCATGTACAGGGCCTTCGACTACAAGATGATGGACAAGTTCGGGGAGTACGCCACCGTCCCGGTCATCAGCGGACTGGACAACCTCGAGCACCCCTGTCAGGCCCTCGCCGACATGGTCACCATCAAGGAGAAGCTCGGAGGGTTCAGGGGGAAGAAGCTCGTGTACCTCGGAGACGGGAACAACGTCTGCAACTCGCTCCTGTACGCGTGCGCCATCATGGGGATGGACATGGTCGCCTGCTGTCCCGCGGTGAGGATGCCCAACGCCGAGATCATGTGGAAGGCCTCCAAGATCGCCGAGGAGAACGGCTCCAAGATCATCGCTTCCCATGAGCCCCAGGAGGCGTGCAAGGACGCGGACGTCCTGTACACCGACACTTGGATCTCCATGGGAGACACCACGCCCGAGGCGGACGCGATCAAGCTGTTCAACGACTATCAGATCAACAAGCAGCTCCTGTCGATAGCCAAACCCACCTGCATCGTCATGCACTGCCTGCCCGCCCACCGCGGACAGGAGATCACCGCGGACGTCATCGAAGGTCCCCAGAGCGTCGTCTTCGACGAGGCGGAGAACCGTCTCCACGCCCAGAAGGCCGTGCTCTACACCTTGCTCAAGGACTGATTCAGTCCACCATCGAGGAGACTAGGTCCTCGACTATGTCGAGGAACTCCTTCTTCTTTTCCGGAGGGATGGTGGCTCCGGCCGCCACGCTGTGGCCTCCACCGTACCCTCCGACCAGATTTGCCGCGGTGTTCATCACAACTGACAGGTCGAGGCCGCGGTCGGCCATGGCTTTGTCTGTCCTTCTGGATACCTTGAGTCCGTCCTCCGCTTCCGCGAATCCGAACGTGGGGATCCTTCTGTGGACCAGGTCCGAGTTGAGCACCATGCCCGTCACTATGCCGACGACGGTCTCCTTGATGTTGGGGCCCGCATCGAAGTATTGGATGAACCTGCGCTCCCTTATGAGGTGGTTGTCGCGCACGAAACCCATCGCCGTCGATATGTTGCGGCGGTGGTTGGCACGGTTGTTCTCCGCGAGTTCCTTTGCATCGGCGTCTCCCTTGCAGATCCTCAGACCCGTCCCCGCGTCGTCATAGCGTCCGCATGAGTTGAGGGCGGTAGCGAACTCCTTGGCGTCCCTCAGGCCGCTGCCTACCGGGAACCTTGGAAGGGTGTACACCTCTCCCAACGCCGCCTCGAGATCGGATTCCGAAAGCCTGTCAAGGACCGCCTCCCTGACGACGTCCCTTTCCCCCGGTTCGAGACCGTTCCAGGAAGGCCATCTCCCGTCGTCTTTCCTGACTCCAAGCGAATCTAGGAACTTCTCGCATCCGTATGGGTTCTCCGAAAGACCCGGTATACGTGGTTCGGTGCTGTACTGGAGGAATGTGTTAACAGGTCTCGTGTCGCGTCCGAACATCCGGAGGTCCTCGACAATCTCGACGTCACCCATGATGACGGCGTCTTTCAGTATCTCCCTGTTGAATCCCACCAATCCGTTCGAATGGGAATCCTGGAAGTCCCCGACGGCCCCGACGATGGCGAGGAACGCGAGGTCCGTGTTCCCATCGTCCAATGTCTTTGATAGCACGTACGTCATCCCAGCACCGCAGGTCTCGTAGGATCCGTCCATGCCGTAGCAGTGCGGGTTGATGTGGACGATCTGGTTGAAGTCCTCCAGAGTGGTCTGCCGACGTCTCCATCTGGGGTCTGGAACGTGGTGGTCTGTCACCACCATCCCTCCGCGACGGAATTCCGAAAGGTATCCGCTTCCGAGGTCGCACACCCATACGGCATCCTCTTCGGAGGAGTTTATCTCGCCGATGTTCTGTGCGGTCAGCTTCGTCTCGAACCTGACGCTGTGCTCTATTCCCATGCGGTCGAGGGTGGTGTCGGCGATGGCTGCCGCGGAAATACCGTCGGCATCGATGTGGGAGACTATGAGGACGCTGTCTGCACCGTTTATGATTTCAGCGGCCTCGCGGAGGTCCTCCTCCATCCGCTTGAGGTCACCAGACGTAGTGGGCATGCTCCGTGACCATCCTGTCGAATATCCTGTCGGCTATGGGTACGAGGTTCATCGTGTCCGCCCGATTGTATTCGACCAATATGTCCAGTGAATCCCGGTCGCCGTTGCGTTCCCACTGTTTCCACAGCGCCACGGCCTCCGCACCGTCGACACCCTCGATCTCCTCGTCCCTGACGATTCCCATCGATATCTCCAGAGGCTTCAGTCCCCCTCTGTAACCCACCTTCCTGCTCGCGAAACGGAGGTCGAACTGCGGCATGTCGAAATCCACCGTCGGGAAGCTGTTCCTGAGCACAGGGACGTCGAAGCAGGATCCGTTGAACGTGACCAGCATCTTCACGCCTTCCAGCGCTTCGGAGAGGGATTCCGGTGTCAGGTCTATTCCGTGCGTAAGCGTGTAGGTGGCGTCCTTGCGGTGGACCGTGACCACGGTAACCAGGGAATCGCGGCTGAGGCCGTCCGTCTCGATGTCCAGGTATGCGGAGTCGTTGCGGAAGTGGCGGTACATCCTCCAGTGTTCCGATTTCGGGACGATGTCGGACAGGGTGTACGTATCACCCTGGTCCAGGAGTTCCGATGCCTGCGCTATGAGGGAATCACCGGACTCCTTCAGAGCCGGTTTCATCGATCCGACCGTGTCGGCGGAGAGGAAATCGTCCCATGTCCTGATCCCCGACTCCCAGATCGCCAGCTCCTTCTTCTTCCCCACCGAAGGCAGCATCTGGAACGTGTGTTCTATCATCGCCGCCTGTAACGTCTAGTCAATGATAAACAGTTCCCAGCGATAGTAATCTGTAATCGGATGTGGATGTGCCCCGCATGCGCGAGTTGGAGATAATGCCCGGGGTGAAGATCACCAGGGACAGGTGCCTTGTCCTGGAGGAGGGACCGACGATAGTACTGGGCGACCTGCATCTCGGTTACGAGCGTGCCCTCGAGTTGGAGGGCATGTACCTTCCGCGCACGAACACGGAGGCCGTCCGCGAGGCATTGAACGACATCCTGTACCGTTACGAGCCGGAGAGGGTCGTTCTCCTGGGTGACATAAAACACGATTTCAAACGTTCCGGCTTCGAGGAGAAGAAAGAGGTCCGTCGCATATTCACGATGTTGTCGGAGGCCTGCGAGCTCGTCCCCGTCAAAGGGAACCACGACAACTATCTGCAGAACATCATCTCCGACATGGGGATCCTCGCCGTTGAATACACAGACATCATGGGATACCGTCTGGAGCACGGCCATGTCGATTCCGGGGTCAGACCGGTCATCATCGGCCACGAGCACCCTTCAGTCAGGATCCCGGGGTCCGTGGGGGGAGGCCTGAAGATCCAATGTTTCGTACACGCCAAGAAGGACGGCGTATTGGTGATCCCGCCGTTCAGCCCGTACGCGTCAGGGAACGATCTGGTCCTTGACGACAAAGCAGTCATGGCCCCGGCGCTGCGGTCTTCCGATTACGCGAACGCCGACCTATACGGGGTGACGGACGTCGGAGTGATGAAACTGGGGACGTTGGCGGAGCTTTCGGACATCTCCATCTGACGAGACGTTCACTTCTGCTGGATCGTCTCGATGTCAACCTTGTAGTCCGTGTCGAGGAGGATCTTCAACCCTTCGGAGATGAATCCCTTCACGAAGTCGCCGGGCCAGGACGTCCACAGCGTATCGGGGGAAAGGGTGACGCGTATCCTGATTGGGAGCAGGGACACGACCTCGGCTTTGTCGGGAAGGGAGACCATCTTGCATGCGAGGTTGAGGAACTCCTCTGGTGTGATCTTCCTGTCGACCCATGAAAGCACCGTACGGGCGGAACTGCGGCCCGCTTTGATGAACATCTTGTCGAAGTGGAGTCCCATCATGCCGCAGTATTCCAGGGCGAGTCCGATGATCGCGGTGTAGTAATCCACCTCCTTGCGGTGGAACCTCATCAGGATGTCCTGTATCTTGTCGTAGCTCTTGATGTCCGGGTCGCGACAGTACATTATCGGGTCGGCGATGAGATGGTATATCTTGGGACTCTTGGAGTTCCTGTCTATCTCGACCGCACCGAGTTCGACCAGACGGTTCAGCGAAGCGTATACGGTGACTTCCGACACGCCGATGGTCGATGCCAGGTCCTTGGCGGATTTGCCGCCTTCGGTCAGCAGGTACAGGGCTTCGTTCATGGTGCGGTTGAAGAACAGGGTGGCGTTCCCCTTGACCGAGTAGATCGAGAACGGCTCGGACACCCAGTAGAATTTCTTGCCCCTCTCGGAAAGTGGGGGGAGACGGTCGTCGAAGGAGTTGCCCTCGAACGGGGGGACCAGGATGTTGACTTTGGATCCCTCCTCGTTGACGGACAGGGACATGGCGTGCACGAGGTTGTATCCGAGGATCTCGCGCGAGTTGGACACGACCGCCCCGAGCATGGGTGCCATCAGCAGCGGGATGTCCGATATGTTCTGCTCCGCGGACTCGACGTCGACCTCTAGTCCGTCGTCGGTTATGACGTCGACTTTCAGGTCTTTCTCGGCCGTCTGCATGAACGGGTCCTTGGTCAGGAGGCCGTTGAGATAGTAACTTGTAGCATTGCGCGGGATGAGCGTGGAACCGAGGTTGAACAGTCCGTGGAACACGTTGAGACCGCTCTCGACCAACGATATGGCGTAGAGCGAGAAGTCCTCCTTGCTGGTGCATCTTCCGCTCTTCAGTATCCTCTGGATGGCGGCGAGACGGGCATCGAGCTTCCAACTCGGGTTGCTGTCGTCGGTGAACAGAAGGAGTCCGCAAATGTGGTAGATGACGCGGCGTGCGTCCTGTTTGCTGGTCTCCTGCGAGACGATCCCCATCCTCAGGAGCTTGACGATGTTCGCTTGAACCGTGGACTTGTGGATGTTCATGGCGGTCGCGATCTCCGACGGAGAGATCTGGTGATACCTCATCTCGGTCAGGATTGCGATGCTGATCTCGTTGGTTACAATCTGGACACCGTTTGTGGGAGTCAGATAGATTTCAAAACGCGTGTTGTGCTCCACGTCTGGCATGGTGTCCTTCTCCTTCGGATAACGGGTTTGAATCCCCCGTTCCGGAAGGAAGGGCGGACAAGACTATGGATATAGAATAGGGGGCCTGAGCCCCCTTGTTTCACTGATCGAATCAGTTCTTCTGGGTCTTCTCTCTGAAGATCTTACAGGAGTTGATCTCGATGTCGAGGAGTTTCTCGATGTTCATCTTGGCGGCGATACCGCGGGGTGCTCCGGGGACTCCGGTGCACACACCGATGCCGAGCTCCTCACGGAGGTCCCTCATGACAGACTCGTCAGCGATGTCGAGGACGGAGACTCCGAGCTTCTTGGCGACGTAGGCCTTGGCGTCCTTGATGTGCATCTTGTGCTTGGGGTCGTACTCCATCCTGGCGACGAGGTCACCAGCGGTCCTGATTCCACCCATACCGGAGGTCAGGAAGTGGGGCAGGTCCATTCCGGCGGGGTCGCCGACTCCGACCTAGACACCGTCGACGTGAGCGACTTCGACCATGGCCTTGTTGCATCTGGAGACCGCATCGATCGGAGGGGTCTCGAGCATGGGGATTCCACCGACGCCCATTCCCATGTCCACGTGGACGGGGATCTCGGCCTGGTTCACGCACTCCTTGATGAAGGTGACGGACCTTCCGAGGTTCCAGGCGAGGCTCTTGGAGGTGTTGGTGTTGCACACAGCACCGAAGACGCTCGCACCGGCTTTCTGGGCCAGCTTGACCTGCTGGTGGGGGTAGAGACCGGCGACGATCTGACCGTCGAACTCGATCATTCCGTGGATACCCATGACGGACTCACCGGCCATTCCGACGTTGATGTACGCATCGGGGCAGGCTTCCCTGAGCATCCTGACACCGTTGAGGGTACCGACACAGTCGGCGTCTCCGGCGGAACCAGTGGTGTCGAAGTTGAAACCGTCTGCACCGGCCTGGATGAGCCTGGTGGTGACGTACTCGATATCCCTGGCGACGTGGTCGGCGGCGGCCTCGGCAGCAGCCATGGCCTCGTCGATCTTGAACTCCCTCATGAGGTCGGCTGGGTTGCCGTAGGGTCCGTCGGGGGCGTAGTAGAGACCGCAGTTGGGCATGGCGCCGTAGAAGTACGGAGCGACGATCTCGGCCTGGATCTCTTCCATGGTCTGCATCTCCATGGAGATGACGGGCTTGACGGGCTTGATGGAGTAGTCGGAGTGAGCGAGCTCGAAGGTATCGGCACCGAGGGCCCTCTCGTGGAGCAGGGCTGCTTCGAGCCTTCCCATGTCGACTCCGTTTCCGGAGTTTCCGTTGTCACCGGTGAAGTCGAGCTGTCCGATATCGTAGGTCAGGACGATCTCCTCTCCGGGTGCGACTCCGACCATCCTGTCGTTGCACGCGACGATGTCGGTGATGATGGCGATGTCATCCTCGGTGAGGTCGGGGATTCCGCCCATGTCGGCGGCGTCAGCCATACCGGCGCGGATATCGTCGATGATCGCTTCGCGGGTCATCTCGACCCTTTTTCCGTCTCCCATTCTGGTGTAGAATGCCATTGGTTCAACTCCTTATCAGCTGGTGGCCTTGACCTTCCTGGTCGTCTCGGAAGCGGACTCTCCGTAGATGTCGGCTCCGATCTTGTCGGCGTATCCCTGGGTGATGGGAGCTCCTCCGACGAGGACCTTGACGTTGCCGCGGACACCCTCTGCCTCGAGCATATCGATGACCTCCTTCATAACGGTCATGGTGGTGGTCATGAGAGCGGACATTCCACAGTAGGTGCATCCTCCCTTGACCTCGTCGATGAACTTCTGCTTGGGGACGTCACGGCCGAGGTCGTGGATGTCGTATCCGGCGCACTGGAGCATGGTGGAGCAGATGGACTTTCCGATGTCGTGAACGTCTCCCTCGACGGTTCCCATGACGACGGAGGCCTTCTTCTCGGTGCTTCCGGACTCGTTCTGCATCAGGGGAGTGAGGATCTCCATGGCCTTGGTCATACCGGCGGCGGCGGAGAGAACGTGGGGCAGGAAGAGTTTTCCCCTCTCGAACATGACTCCGACCTCGCTCATGGCATCTCCCATGGTGTTGATGATGTCGTTGGGGTCCATACCAGCGGCAACTGCCTCGTTGACGGATTTCACAATTCCAGGAACCATCACGGCGATCATGGCGTCGTGGATGTTCTTTGTCTCAGCTTCGAATGCCAACTTAAACACCTCTTTCTTCAATCGACCTTCGGACGAACCTCGGGTACGATTCTGAGTATTCGATTGAGCCATCATTATTTAAAACTTGTGAATACCGTTCATCAACTATTATATAAATATTTCTAAAATGACCCTAAAAACACCGTTTTTCGGGATAGGTCTGACGGAATATGCCATTATTTGACACGAACTATTAAATAATAGTTCTATAACACTTTATGGCGATTAATACCTTAAATACGAATTATTTTTGATTTTTTAAATCGATAATGTTCAAAAATCGTGATTTTACTTTTAGTTTATTTAAAGCAATAAACAATAAGCATAGTTGGTACTGTATGCCAATGTGGCGAAAATCCATAGTCATTTTTTCAGGATGGATGTTAGACTACCTATCCATCCACCCTTGGAGAAGCGTTCGATCTCGTCGACGCGGGCACGCATTTCGGTGTTGTGACATTGGATTCTGCAACGGTAGCAGGGGGTCTTCTCCAACTTGTACGGACAGCGCTCGATGCGCTCGCACCTGTATTCGATCGTTTCCGCACAGATCGGGCAAGGTGCGGGCCCTTCGTGACGGGCTTTGCAGTACCTTGTTGCCATTTCCACGAACCGCTCTTTTTCGGATGCTGTTTCCAATCCCATCGCGTCTCCCTCTGCGACCCTTTCCTGTAGTGAACCGTGTCAATATTTATCATTGACCTCCCGTTGCAAGCTTCAGGTCAGTATGGGTGTCAAGGAGAAGAAGGTCGAGCTCATCGAGCTCTTCTACGATTTGATATAAGTATACGCCATCTCGAGGATACGTTGCTGTTGGAGGAGCCTGAGGGAGGAGTATTCATACCCTATATGTTCCTGGTTTACTTAATATCGTCAATGGCCATACTCCAGGCTTGGATCTACATGACCAACTACGTCAACCACTACGCCACGTGGCGTTGGTACGAGTTCCTGGCCTCGTGGGCGGACCTCGTCCTGTCGATGGTCCCGGTGGCTGTCGGTGCTTTGGTGATATTCGCGTTCATCACGAGTCCGTACGGGTTCCTCCTCGGATTGATTGTGATGTCCGCCGGAAACTTCCTGATCCTGTTGAGGAAGCATAATTCAAACCGCTGCGTCAATGTGATACATACGTGATGATATGGAGAACGTGACTACTTGGGAATGGATGGAATCCTGCATCGTCGGACGCGGGACGATGGGCCTAATGGTTCAGGCGGGCGAGTTCGCCGAGAGGATGTCGGAGATTTTCAGAGACAGCGACCCTCTTTCGGGGATGGAGCGCAGGTT
>JAFVET010000015.1 GCA_017475875.1 Candidatus Methanomethylophilaceae archaeon | reverse complement strand
ACTGTCCGTCCATTCCACGGATTACGGCAAATACGAGGCATACCTCGACGGCGGTCCGCTTCCCCTGAACGGCAACATGGACCTCGTGAAATCGGTGACGAACCATTTCGGGGTCACCGACGGTTTCAAGGCCTTCCTCCAATCCGAGGCTCCCCCGGGATCCGGTCTGGGAGGATCGTCCACCGTCATAGTTTCCATAATCGCCGCCGTCTGCGAATGGAAGGGCGTAAAGATGACGGGGTCCGACATGGCCCAGCTCGCATACCACCTCGAGCGCGAGGTCATAGGGCTCAAAGGCGGCAAACAGGACCAGTACGCCGCGGTCTTCGGCGGGTTCAACCTCATGAAGTTCGGTAGCAGCGGCGTCGACGTCAACCGCGTGAGGGTCCTTCCCGATACCGTCAACGAGCTCCAATACCGCTCCGTCCTCTGTTACACCGGGAAGACGCGCGAGTCCGCGGGCATAATCCAGTCGCAGATGGACTCCTTCAAGAGCGGACAGAACGAAGCCGCCCTGGACGCCTCGAAGGAACTGGCGTTCACCATGTCCCGTGCGCTGGAGAAGGGCGACATACGGGAAGCCGGCGAGATCCTCGACCAGTCGTGGGCGTACAAGAAACAGTTCTCCAACAAGATCACGAACCCCGAGATCGACGGGATGTACAACGCCGCCAAAGAGGCGGGGGCCATAGGAGGGAAGATCTCCGGAGCCGGCGGCGGAGGGTTCATGTTCTTCATCTGCAGATACGATGCCAAGTACGATGTTGCCAAGAAACTGAGCAGCATGGGTGCCAAGGTATCCGATTTCATGTTCGAACCCAACGGGGTCACTTCGTGGAGGTACAACAATGACTGACATCTCAGCACAGCTCAAAAGGAGCGCCGAAACCATATCGGCGATAGATCCGGCACAGATCCAGGCTGCCGCTGACGCGGTCTCCGAATCGTTGCGTCAGGGAGGACAGGCCATCTTCATGGGGAACGGGGGATCTTCCGCCGACGCCCAGCACATAGCGGCCGAACTCTCCGGCAGATACATGATGGAGCGCCCCGCCCTCGCGGGCGTGTGCCTGTCCAACATCGCACCGGTGACCGCCATCGGCAACGACTACAGCTACGACGTGGTCTTCAAGAGGCAGATCGAGGCTTTCTGCAGGAAAGGCGACGCGGTCATCGGCCTGTCCACCTCTGGTAACTCCAAGAACGTCGTCCTGGCGCTGGAGGAGGCCAAACGCAGGGGGGCCGTGACCATATCGTTCACTGGCGACGGCGGTGTCATGAAGGACATGGTCGACGTGGCAGTGATCATCCCGTCCCACGAGACGCCCCGCATCCAGGAAGGCTACCTCTGCGCATGCCACATCATGTGCGACATCATCGAGAGGACGTTGTTTGACCAGTAAGGCAGTTTTCGTGGACAGGGACGACACCCTCGCGAAGAACGTCCCCTACTGTGACGACCCGGACAAGTTCCATCTCTTCCCAGGCGTACCCCAGGCCGTCAAGAGGCTCAACGACGCGGGATACCTGGTCATCGTCATCACCAACCAATCCGGGATAGGGCGCGGGTACTTCGACGAGGCGACCCTGCAATCGGTCCACGACAAGCTGAAACGCGACGTGGAATCCGGCGGAGGGCACATCGACGACATATTCTACTGCCCCCACACACCCTCGGACGGCTGCGGTTGCAGGAAACCCGAGATCGGCATGGGTACCGCCGCCGTCGCGAAATACGACATCGACGTGTCGAAATCGTACATGGTCGGCGATTCGAACGCCGACATGGGCTTCGGGAAGAAGCTCGGATGCAGGAAATGCTACAGGGTCTCGGAGGAGTACACGTTCTGCGATGCCGTCGACGACATCCTGCGCAGGCGCGGTCATTTCTTGGGTTCGATAGCGACCTTCTTCCGTTGACGGCCGCCGGTCTTCCTCAGTTTCCCCTGTTCGAGCGCCCATTCGAAGCTCTTCTGCTCCGCGGGAGTGATCAGGACCCTGTCACCTTTTGCGTACTTGCGCCCGGTGACCCAGTTAGTGAACGGAGAGAGCACCCTGTACTCGTCGGCGTCCATGACAACCTCGCGCACGTTCGGCCTGCCCTTCATCTCCGAATAGGTTCCGGAGAACACCTTGACCCTGCCGTTGCGCACCTCGATGGTCTTGGTGCAGACGGTATCGAGAAAATAACGGTCGTGCGTGACCGCGATGACGGTCCCGTCGTATTCGGTCAAGGCCTCCTCGACGGCGTGCTTGGCAGGGATGTCGAGATAGTTCGTCGGTTCGTCCATCACGAGCAGGTTGCAATCGTCCAACAACATCAGGCAGAGCGCCACCCTGGCCCTCTGACCTCCGGAGAGCGTCGATATCGGACGCTCTACGTCGTCACCCACCAGGAGGAACCTGGCGAGCATCTTCCTGGCGTCGGCCCTGCGGTCCTTCCCGATTACGAGAAGAAGCTGCTCCTCTGCGGTGAGACGTGGGTCCAGCCTTTCGTGGTTCTGGGAATAGTATCCTATCTTCGCCCCGGGTGCGACCCACAGCTCGCCCTCGTACGGTATCTGCTCGAGAAGGGCTTTGATGAGCGTCGACTTGCCTTCCCCGTTGGAACCGCATATGCCTATCTTCTCGCCTTTGTGGATGTCGAGCTCGACGCCGGAGATTATGGTCTTCCCTCCGTAGGATACGGAGAGCCCCTTGCAGGTGAGGACGTTCTTCCCCGACTTAGGGGCGGCCTGTATGCGGACGGTGATCTCGCGGTTCTCCTCGGGTTTCTCCTTGGCCTCCATCTTTTCGATGAGCTTCTGCCGGGTCTTGTGGGTGGTCATGAACCACTGGTCCTTGTGGAGCTGGGCCGCGATCTCCTCCTGGTGCCTCTTCTGCGACGAGTACTTGCGGTACTCCTTCTCCATGCGGTCGAGTTCCAGCATCTTCTTCATTATGAAATCCGAGTAGTTGCCCTTGTACTCCCTCGACCTGCCGTGGTCTATCTCCAACATGCGGGTGGCCATCTTGTCCAGGAAGTAACGGTCGTGGCTGATCACCAACAGGGAGCATTTGATCTCGAGGAGGTAGTCCTCCAGCCACTCCACGGTCGTGATGTCCAGATGGGACGTGGGCTCGTCCATCACCAGGAGGTCGCAGTCGCCGGCCTGGACGACTATGCGAGAAAGCATGACCTTAGCACGCTCGCCTCCGGAGAGCGACGCCATCGTGCGGTCCATCACCTCCGTGTCGTCGAGACCGACCTTGCGGAGGGCCGCGCGCTGGTTGTCCTCGTCCTCGGCGTCGCAACGTGAGAGCTGCGACTCGACTTTGGTAATCTCCTCCGCCAGGGCGTTCCAATCCACGTCCCCTCCACGGGACATCTCTTCCTCTATCTCCGACCTGCGGCGCTTGAGCGCCTCGATGTGGCCGTAGGGCCTTCCGAGGACGTCCCTGACGGTGTGGTCCTCGGACGAGTCCGGGAACTGCTCGAGGTATCCGATGCGTTGGGTGTTCCGGGTGATCTCGCCGGTGTCCGGTTTCATCTCCCCCAACAGGATCTTGAGGAACGTGCTCTTCCCGGCACCGTTCACCCCTATGAGCCCTATGCTGTCCCCTTCGTTGATCTGGAGACTGACGTCAGTCAGGACCTTGACGGGACCGAAGGCCTTAGCGATCGACAGGGCTTTCAGGAGCATGGACGCGGCGTATGTCTGGACAGGTTATTATGATAACCCCGTTTTCATCGGAGTTTCCGATCGAATTCGCCGCCGTTCACACGGGTCATGAGATCAACGAACCTGTCGGCATGGTTTTCCCAAACATACTTCCCGGCCTGGGCATACGCCTTCCTACCTAGGTCCGACCTAAGACCGTCGTCCCCCAACAGACGGTTGACGGCGCTGGCTATCGCCTTTGGATCCTTCGGAGGGACCAGGATGCCCGCGTCGCCGACAGTCTCGGGGAGTCCGTTGACCTTGGAACACACGATCGGGCGACCGTACGACATCTGCTCCACCGCGGCTAGACCGAAGGATTCGAACACCGAAGGCATCACGAACAGCCGGCATCCCCTCATCAGACGCTGCTTCTCCTCCTCGTTCACATATCCCAACATCTCAACGCGGTCCTGCAGACCGTGGAGCGATATCTTGCGGGCGAGCCTCTCCTCCTCCGGACCCTTTCCGCAGATGTACAGCTTGCAGTCCACGTCCCTCATCGCCTCCACCAGATAATCCAGGCCCTTGGGACGGACCAACCTGCCTAACGAAAGTATGTAATCACCCTCGGGGGACGCGTTCTCCGGAGGAAGTGCGTTCAGACAGCTCGGTACGGTGACCGTCCTACACTCGGGGATCCCGCGCTCTACGGTCGCCCTGCGGACGAATTCGCTGACGCAGACGAACAAACCGTAGCTGTCGGCGTACCTTCTGAGGAACAGCGCATCGTTGATCCGGGACCCCGCACCGACGATGCCGCGGCCCTCGCCCCACATGTTGTGCACCGTGAAGACCTTGCGACCGTCGAAACGTGCCACGTTCTTGTCGAAGGACGGGGCCCAGCGGTAGTTGTGGTTGACCACGTCCGGATCCAAAGACTCCAGCGCTTCCAGAACCCCATCCGAATGAACGATCGGAGGGTTGTACACGTCATGGAACTTGGATTCCAGGCGCAATATGCGGTAGCCTTCCGGGGTCTTCTCCTCCTCTTCCGTCCCGGGCAGCCTCGATGTGAGGATGGTGACGTCGTGGCCCCTGGACGCCATGATGGTGGCGGTGTCGTGCATACGGCGCTCTATACCGCCGCGATACGGGAAGAAGAACGGGTTGACGTCGACGAACCTCGTTGCAGACCCTCCTTCCTTTTCCTCAGATAGGAAGCCACGAAACTGATGGCGATGACCGCGATCACGAACGCGATTGTTACGCGCAGGGCCATGCGCCCCGTGAAATATTCGTAGAACAGCCCCGTCGCCAACAGGATGACCCCATACTTCAGAACGCATCCCAATACGATATAGAACAGACACTTGCGCCTGTCCCAACGGTCGACCATCCCGATGAACGCGCCTGCGAACGGTATCATCGGTGCCACGCGGTTCACCAGGAACACCTTCTCGTCGCTCACTATCAGGAAATCGAGGTATCTGTCGACCGCGGCCTTTATCCTCCTCGGTACACGGACGCGCCTGACCACATAGGCGAGGGAGAATATCCCTATGACCTCCGCCAGGACGGCGGCACATATCAGCAGGGCGCCGTACCACGGCTCCGGGTTGTAGTCGTACCCGAGGATGAAGAAGACCTCAGGCAGAGCAGGAAAGATGAGCGCATCGATCAGGAATATGAGGAATACGCCCAAGAGTACGCCCGCATCACCTCCGAAACCTCCGAAAAGGTCATAGAGAAGGCTCTCGGTGTTCATTCCTCGCACCGTTCACCAATTCAGAATACAGGTCGAGAAGCTTCCTTACCGAGTTCTCCTCCGAGAACTCCTCGGCTGTGGCCAAGGCTCCACGCGCGAGCGTCCCGTCATCGTTCAGACACCTGTTGATTGCCTCCGCGCACCCCTCCGGAGCGTCGAAGAGGCATCCGTTCTCTCCGTCCCTGATGATGTCCTTGAACGCCCTTGCGTTGCGACAGGCGACGGGGACCCCGCTGGCCATCGCTTCCAATATCGAAAGACCCTGGGTCTCGAACTCCGATGCGGAAACCACCACATCGGAGGCGGCGTACACGGAGGGAAGCTCCGCATCACCGATGAATCCGGCGAATATCACGCGGTCGGAGAGACCTTCGGATTCGGCCACCTGCTTCAGTTGGTCCGAAGCTGGCCCACTGCCCGCGATGAAAAGCGTCGCATCGACGTCGTGCATGGCACGGATGATCACGTCGATGTTCTTTTCGAAAGACAGCCTCCCCACCTGGGAGACCATGCGACCTTTCACGCCGTAACGTTCCTTCAGACCGTTCTCTCCGACGTTAGGGTTGAAACGCCTGATATCCGTACCGGTCGGGATCGTTACGACCCTTTTGGGATGCGAACGCCCGCAGAGTTCCCGCCCGATACCGGGGGTGGGGACTATGACCGCATCCATCTTCTTCAGCATCCAGGCGATGTATTTCCATGCGACCTTCTCCTGCAGTCCACGGTCGATACTCAACGGCGAATAGTAATCGAGGACATCGCCGACCATCGTGTGGAAGGTCAATACCACCGGAACTCCGATTTGTTTCGAAAACAACCATCCACGAAGGGCCATGACCGCGATTCCGTGGATGTGGATTATGTCTATGCCCATCTCGGAGAGGCGCCTTGCCGTCCTGCTGGGGAAGATCGGGATGTAGTATCCCTGATACGACTTGAACTTGATCGATTTTATGTACAGAACGCCTGGCAACCTATCCTTAGGACCGGGGTCGGGGGCCACCACGACCACATCATGGCCCTGTTTCTCGAGAGCCTCCTTCGTGATCGTGATAGATGTGACGACACCGTCCCTCGTGGGATAGTAACTGTCGGTCACCATGGCTATACGCATGGATGCCGTTCGTCTTCCTATGATATAAGCATTGGGCCAAGGGATCCGATGATGTGCACCGATTCAAAAGCATATAAGTGGGGTTTATATCCTTAAATGGACGTATCGAATCTACGGTGTGACAGATTTGGGGCCCCTTAATAGGTGGTCCGGGTCCCTCATTAACCGGCAGACCTTAGTAGTTCAACTAAGAGCTGAACCACCACCATGACTAGGGAGACCAGTTGGACAACGAGTTCCCTGTCCTGGAACTTCTTCAAGGATTTCACCTCCGTTTCAGTTACTCAGGACGGGAGTCTGTCCAGCGTCCGTGGATGTCCCCGTACGTTGGACATCCTACCTTGCCTGGCGAGATATGGATTATTTTAAATT
>JAFVET010000169.1 GCA_017475875.1 Candidatus Methanomethylophilaceae archaeon | reverse complement strand
CGCGCCCGATGATGTCGTCGTACGCGTCCTTCCACGTCGTCGAGGCCATGGACGAGATTATCCTCAGGTCGTCGTCCGACACGGCCCGGACTATGTGCGGACCGCGTTTCGAACGTATGTCCGCCGCGTACGCGTACAGTCCGGGTTCGAAATCCACACCGTACCTTACGTCCGCACCAGACGAATGGGTCAGCGATATCGACGATACCGTGAGGTCGACCGCCATCTCCACCGCTTTCCCCAAGGGGACACCGGATTCGATGGCGCCCACCAGGGCGGAACCGAAAACGTCCCCCGTCCCGTGGTAGTATCCTGGGATCTCGGGTCTCAGCACTTCGCCGTACTCCCCGGTGACGTGGTCGAAGTAGACCGCTCCGACCTCTCCTTCGCTGAACCCGACCCCGGTTATGACTATCCTGGGGGCGAGGACCGATGACTTCTCCAGTATTGACCTGACGTATTCACGGGTGTACGGGCGCTCCTGGAACTCGAGGCCGAGCATTCCCGTGAGTTCCGTCATGTTCGGCATTATCAGGTCGGCCCTCTCGCAGAGGCGGCGCATGGTTTTGGGGAATCCCGGACCGAAGACCGGGTAGAGCGAACCTTTGTCGCCCATGACCGGGTCGACATAAACCTTCCCGTTGGGGGCAACGGTATCGACCAGATCGATGACGAGGTCCACCTGCTCCTCCGACCCGAGGAAGCCGGTGTACACAGCGGAGAACTCCAGTCCGAGGCTCTTCCAATGTTCCTTGATCGGTTGGATGTCTTCGGTGAGGTCGCGGTATGTGAATCCCGTGAAACCGCCGGTATGGGTCGACAGAACAGCAGTGGGCAGGACCGAGCATTCGATGCCCGCCGCGGATATTATCGGGAGGGCCACCGTCAACGAGCATCTGCCGACGCAGGAGACGTCGTGTATCGCGAGGACCTGCTTCTTCATCTGGAGTCCTCTGCGCGGGATCCCTGTTCGGACAGGAGGGTCTCGGCCGACTGTATGCATTTCGTCAGGGCGGAGTATGCGTTGATCATCTCGTCCTCGCTGACGATGAATATGGTGTCGGTGTGGCAGCTGATGGTCTCCTCGATGTTTATCCCCGCATCCGAGAGGTTGCTGATCAGGTATGCGATCACACCGCTCGTGTCGACGATCATCTCAGGGGATTTGACAGAGATTTCCACCAGGTTCTCCCTGACCTTGATGAGGTTGAACCTACCGACGGTGTCGATGATGCGGTCCTTCAGCATCCTGTCCGCGATGATCGTGACCGCCGACGCCGATTGGACGCACTGCATGATCGAGTTCTGGTTGAACAGGTCCTTGAAGAGGTTGTCCATCTTGTGCAGGACGGTGAAATCGTTCTTGGCCGTGACGATGCAGGTCTTGGTCCGCATCTCGAGACGGCTGTCCTTCAGGATGCGGAGGATGCTGATCTCGTGATCGGTCGTGACGGAAAGCTTGCTGGCGTAACGGCGGCAGGCGATCATGACCGCCTCCTCGTTGGTCAGTCCGACATCCTTCATTATCATCCTCGCCAGGGACGAGTAGTTGATGAGCCCCTTGGCGATGCAGTCCTTTATGCTGGGATGAGAATCGATGTATACCCGGGTGAGCTCCGCGATGCTCTCCTTTGTGAGTGCGGCTGTCATGCGGAGGCCATCGACTACAAAGTATAAAGTATGATTTTTCTACGGGCGGTGCCCGCACTGGACGTGCGGGCGGACCGCCTTCAGGAAAGGTAGTTTGCGAGCATGGAGGTGAAGCGGTCCTTCTGCTCGTCGTTGATTATGAGCGGGGGGATGAGGCGTATGGTCTTGCCGTGCGCCACGTTGACGAGCACGCCGTTGTCGCGGCAGTGCTTCTGGAACCCGGAAGCCAACTCGTTGGAGTCGAGCTCCACACCGATCATGAGTCCGTAACCTCTGACGTCCACGATGTGCGGGGAGTCGATGGCGGCGAGGTCGGCCTTCCAGGCGGCACCGGTCTTCGCCGCGTGTTCGACGATCCCGTCGCGCTTCATCGTGTCGATGACGGCACACCCGGCGGAGCAGACCAGGGGGTTGCCGCCGAACGTGGTACCGTGGGTCCCGGGAGTCATGACCTTGGATATCTCCTCGGTCGATGACACGGCTCCGATGGGGGCGCCTCCGGCCAGGGCCTTCGCCATCGTGACTATGTCCGGCACGACTCCGAAGTTCTGGATGCCGTACCACTTCCCGGTGCGGCCGATACCGGTCTGAACCTCGTCCACTATCATGAGGGCCCCCTTGTCTGTACATTCGTCGCGCACGGTCTGGAAGAACTCTATGGACGCGGTGATGACACCCGACTCGCCCTGTACGGGTTCGACGATGACGGCCGCGGTGTCCTTGTCGATCATGCCTTTCACCGATTCAGCGTCGCCGTAGTCGAAATACTGGAACGCGTCGCTGATCAGGGGTTCGAAGGTGTTCTGG
>JAFVET010000168.1 GCA_017475875.1 Candidatus Methanomethylophilaceae archaeon | reverse complement strand
CGGCGCCGTGGTTTTAGGGTTTCAGAAATACTGGTTGCGGCGCATGCGCTCGAGAGCTTTCTGGATCCTCTCGACTGGTTCGGTGACCGTCATGCGGATGTAGCCTTCGGCGGATTCCCCGAACCCGCTGCCGGGAGTGACGATAACGCCGATGTCGATCATCTTCTGGGTGAACTCGGACGACGACATGCCGCAGTCGAACCAGACGTAGAACGTTCCCTTGGGCATCTTCACGTCGAAACCGAGCGACCTGAGTCCCTCGACGAGGACCTTCCTCCTCTCGGCGTAGATCTTCATGTTGTCGCTGACGGCCTTGGGGAGCTCACCGTTGGGCCCGTACAGTTCCAGCGCCTTGATGGCGGCTTTCTGTATGAAGATCGGGGCGCCGGAGTCTATCTGACCCTTGCATTTCTTGAGACCTGCGACAAGGTCGGGGTGTCCGACGGCGTATCCGAGTCTGAACCCGGTCATGTTGAACGTCTTGGAGAAGGATCCGAACTCGATGGCGTCGGGTCCGACCTCGAGGATGGAGGGGGCCTTGTAACCGTCGTAGACCATCTCGCAGTACGCGTTGTCGTAGCACAGGATGGTCCCGTTCTTCTGGCACCAGTCGTAGACCTTTTCGAGGTACGCCTTGTCGCAAGTGGCTCCGGTCGGATTGTTGGGATAGTTGAGATAGAGCATCCTGGCGCCTTCGGGACAGTCGTCCACGTCGAGCAGCCAGTCCTTCTCCGCCTTGAGCGGTACCTTGACGCACCTGGCCTCGTTGAAGAGCGTGGCCGCTCCGGAGTACACGGGGTATCCGGGGGAGGGGGCGACTATGAGCTCGCCCTCGTTGACGAAGGCCTGGGCGATGTTGAAGATCCCCTCTTTGGAACCGATGGTAATGCAGACCTGGGTGTCCGGGTCTATGTCGAGTCCGTAGCGTCTCTTGTACCAGGACGCCACGGCACAGCGCAGGTCCCTCTCCCCGGCCGAGGAGGAGTACTTCTGGTTCTCGTTGACGCCGACCTGCTTTTTCAGCTCCTCGACGATCTCGTCGGGCGTGGGGAGGTCGGGGTCGCCGATTCCGAAGTCGATCATGTCCCATCCCGCGGCCTTCTTCTCCGCGGAGAGCTGCTCCAACCTCACGAAGAGGTAAGGCGGTATCTGTTTCAGCCTCTCGGCCTGCTCGAATTTGGTCATTGTTTCACCTGAACCGTCTATATTCATCCCATATATCGAATTTTCACCGACCGTCGTCGAAGGGGCAGGGGACCTCTCCCTCGAAAACAAGCCTCGCCGGTCCGTCCATCAGCACGTATCCCAGGTCGGGGTCCACCGTGACCTTGAGCCAGCCGCCCGGCAGCTCGACGTCGACGGGTTCCCCGAACGGGACGAGTCCGTTCAACGCTGCGGCGGTGGTGCTGGCACAGGCACCGGTCCCGCATGCGAGCGTCCAGGCCGCGCCCCTCTCGTAGACGCGGATGTGGATCTTCCCGTCGACGACGCGACAGAACTCGACGTTCGTCTTCCTCGGGAAGAACGGGTGGCGCTCGAGTACCGGTCCCAGCCTGTCGATCTCGGCGTCGGTCAGGGGGTCGAAGGTGATGAAGTGCGGGTTGCCCATGGAGACCGCGTTCGCCTTGAACTTCACACCGTCGGCTTCGAAGGGTTGGTCGATGAAACGTCCGTCGTGGTCAACCGGGACGTCCCGGCCTTCGAGGATGGGTGCGCCCATGTTTATCCTGACGCTGACGGCTTCACCGCCCGATGCGGTGACGTCCGCCTCCAGGTTCCCCGCGAGCGTGTGGATGGTGAACCTTCCGCCGGCATGTTCGCGGTCGTAGAGGTACTTGGCCACGCACCGGATGCCGTTTCCGCACATCTCGGCCTCCGAACCGTCGGCGTTGATTATGCGCATGGTGTAGTCCGCACCGTCCTCTCCCGGCAGGACGTACAGGACGCCGTCCGCACCGATCCCGTAGTGGCGGTCGCAGACCTTCCTGCACCATTCGGCGTCTATCTCAAGGTGTCTGTGGAGTCCTTCGACCAGTACGAAGTCGTTCCCGATGCCCTGGTATTTGAGGAATCTCATCTGAGTCTCTCCGGAACCTTCTGGTGTCTCCACATCTCCTCGATGCTCTCCGCCTCGCGGATCAGATCGGCGTGCCCGTCGCAGACCAGGACCTCCGCGCATAATGGGCGGGAGTTGTAGTTGCTGCTCATGCTGAACCCGTAGGCTCCGGCGTTGTAGACGGCTACGATGTCCCCCTCCTTGGGGTCCGGGAGGACGCGGTCGTGGGCGAGGTAGTCCCCGGATTCGCAGATGGGTCCGACCACGTCGAACTTGTCGGTGCACGCCTTCCCCATCTTGTTGGCCAGGGCCACGTAGTGGAACGAGTCGTACATGGCGGGTCTGATGAGGGTGTTGAACCCAGCGTCGCATCCGACGTACTTCTTGGTCCCCGCGTCCTTGACGTCGTTGACCTTGGTGAGCAGGACGGTGGAGTCGCAGACCACGTATCTTCCGGGTTCCAGGACCAGGGTCTTCACGTTGGTCTCCTCGAGGATCATGTCGGTGAGGTTCATGGCCAGTTCGTCCAGGTCCATCTCCTCTTCCTGGGGCTGGTAGGGCACTCCGATGCCTCCGCCCATGTCGATGAACTCCAGGTCGATGCCCAGGCCGGACAGCTCGTTGACCAGTTCCACTAGGATCTCCATCATGTCCATGAACGGTTCCACCGACTGCCCGCCGGATCCGATGTGGGCGTGGATGCCGCGGATGTCGAACCCCAGGTCCTTGGCGCGGACGTAGGTCCCGATGACCTCGTCCAGAGGTATCCCGAACTTGGCTCCCTTCGTACCGGTGATGACCTTGGCACCGTGGCCGGAACCGACGCCGGGCGTGATGCGGAACGAGATCTTGTGTCCCGGCGCTATGCGTGCCAGCCTCTCCATCTCCGAGACGGAATCGATGTTTATCATGACGCCGAGGTCGGCGACCTGCTTGAGCTCCGAGTCGCTGACGTTCACGCCGGTGTACATGATGCGGTTCGGGCTGTATCCCGCCTTGAGGCAGGTGAGGACCTCTCCGATGGACACCGCGTCGATTCCCGCACCCTCCTGCTCGAGGATCTTCAGGATGCTGAGGTTGGTGTTCGCCTTGCAGGCGTAGTGGACGCGGGTGTCGATGTATTTCGAGAACGCGTCGCGTATTCTGCAGAAGTTCTCCCTGAGCCTGGCCTCGTCGGTCACGTAGACCGGCGAACCGAACTCCTCCACGATCTCGACGGCGGACTTGCCGCCTATGTACATGACCCCGTCGCGGGTCTCGAACTCGTGTATCATTGCGTCACCCCTATGAAACGGTCGTGCAGGACCTTTACGACGTCCACCACCCTGCTCATGGGGACGACGAAATTGAGGGAGACGTCCGAGGCGCCCTCGGAGATCATCTCCACGTTCGTGTTGGCTTCCTTGACCGCACCGAAGATCTCCCCGGACACGCCGGTCTTGCCGATGAGGTCGTCTCCGACGGCGCAGATGAGGGCGACGTCGTTCTTCACGTCGATGCGTTCGATCTCCCCGCCGTTGAGTCCGTTCAGCTGCTTGAGGGTGGCGGTCACGTCGTTGTTGTGGACGAGGAACGCCACCGTGGAGAGGGAGGTGGATATGGAGTAGATTATCACGTCTATGTCCGCTATCTTCTCGATGAGCCTTGCGACCATCGCGGGGCGGAATGCGATCTCCGCGGAGCTGATCGTGATTATGGAAAGGTCGGTCTTGGCCGCGACGCTCCTGAGGAGTTCGTCCTTCGAGCGGCGGAGGTGGTGGATGAGGGTTCCCGGTTCCTCGGGGCGGAAGGAGTTCTTCACCTTGAGCGGTATGTTCTTGAGCCTGACCGGTTCGATGGTCCTGGGATGGAGGACCTTGGCGCCGAAGTAGGCGAGTTCGGCGGCCTCCCCGAAGTTCATCTCCTCGATCTTGATGGCGTTGGGCACGATACGGGGGTCGGCCGACATGAAGCCGTCGACGTCCGTCCAGATCTCGAGGACGTCCGCGTCGATGGCGTTGGCCACGACGGCGGCGGAGTAGTCGGACCCGCCCCTTCCGAAGGTGAGGGGCTTCCCGTCCTTGTTCACGCCGTAGAAACCGGTGATGATGGGGACTACCTCCATCGCGATGAGTGGTTTGACCTTCATGGTCATGCCCGACGCCGTCTTGAGGAGGTCGGCCGATCCGGAGAGCGGGTGGCCCTCCGCGATGATGCCGGCATCCTCGGAGCACAGGGCCCTGGCCTCGGTGCCCTTGGACTTGAGCACGTACGCGAGGATCAGGGAGGAGAAGCGCTCCCCCTGGGAGACGACGGTGTCCTGGTAGTACGGGTCGGAGCGGTCCCCCCTTATGGCCTCGTCGAACTTAGCGAGTCTCTTCTCGAATTCCTCCATGAACTCGTCGAGCAGTTCTCCCGACAGAAGCTCCTCCGCCGCCTGGAGGTGTTTGAAACGGAACTGTTCCACTATCCCGTCGGGATCGGTGAGCGGGTTGTCCACGACCCCGACGAGGAAGCTCGTGATCCCCGACATGGCGGAGACGACCACGACCTTGTCGCCCTCGGTGTTGATGATGATTTTCGAGACTCTGTCGAGCGCTTCGGCGGAACCGACGCTGGTCCCTCCGAATTTCATTGCGGTTATCATTTGCGCAATCCTCCTGGATATCGAGATGAAGCGAGGGGCCGGGGCCCCAGGGATATGAAATGGGAAAGGGTTCACTCGGGCATCATGCCGAGCGACTTGAGGATGGGGTCGATGACGGATCTGCCGTGGTCGCTGAGGGGCGTCAGGGGCAGTCTGGGGACGCAGCTTCCGAATCCCAGCTTGGACATCACGTACTTGATGGGTATGGGGTTCGATTCCACGAACAGCGAGCCGAACAGGGGCAGGAGCTTGGAGTGGAGCTGTCTGGCCAGCGTCAGGTCGTCGGACCTGGCGCTCGAGACCATCTCGGACATCAGCCCGGGGCAGCAGTTGGACGTGACGGACACGACGCCGTCCCCTCCGAGGGATATCAGGGGGAGGGTGAGTCCGTCGTCGCCGCTGAGGACCTCGAAGCCCTTCGGACGCTGGGTGATTATCCTCTGGATCTGGTTCAGGTTGCCGCTGGCCTCCTTCACGCCCGCTATGTTCGGAAGCTGTGCGAGCTTCATCATCGTCTCGACGCTCACGTTGGATCCCGTGCGCCCGGGGATGTTGTAGACGATTATCGGGGCGTCTATCTTGTCGTTGATCTCCTTGTAGTGCCTGTAGATGCCTTCCTGGGTCGGCTTGACGTAATAGGGCGATATGGAGAGGACACCGTCGGCACCCATGTCTATGGCGCTCTTGCTGAGCATGACCGCCTCACGGGTCGAGTTGCTCCCCGCGCCCGCCAGCACTTTCGCCCTCTTGGCCTGGTCGACCACTATGCTGATGACCCTGAGGTGCTCCTCGTGGGACATGGTGGCCGATTCACCGGTAGATCCGCAGGGGACCAAGGTGTCTATCCCGTTCTCTTCTTGGAATGACACGAGTCTCCTCAATGCCTCCTCGTCAATCTCCCCCTCCCTGTCGAACGGCGTGATCAGGGCGGTGGCTGTTCCAGCGAACATCCTTATGCATCTCCAAAGTGTTCCTTCAATATCAGGCGGGTGCGGGTGCTCAATATGTTGTCGTAGCGCCTCACACTTTCGATTATGTCGTTGAGCATCTGCGACGACTCGACGTCGACTATGACGATTATGTCCTGGTCTCCCGTGACCTCGAACACCTCGGTCACACCCTCGTATTCCGCCAGTTCCTTGGCGATCTGTTGGGTGTCGGTGTTGACGTCGATACGGATCTCGACGAGTGCTTTGACGCTCTTGGAGCTGGTCTTTATCGTGAACCCCCGGATGACCCCGTCCTCGGTCAGCTTGTGGACCCTGCTGCGGACGGTGCCCTCGGAGACACCCAGCTGGTTTGCGATCTCCACGAAGGGGCACCTGGAATCCTTTTTGAGAATCTCTATTATCTTCTTGTCAAGGTTGTCGATCGTCGGCGCATCCCTCCCCGGGATCTTCGTCCCGTGTCAAACCACAGGATTATATAAATTGTCCGAAAGAGCAGTCCATTCCACGGATTGCGTCGATATCGGGCCTTCAAAAAAACGAAAGGTACCATGGGACTGCGGATTCCGCAGACCCATGGTTTTCAAGGGTCACTCGTCCCCGTTGTTTCCCGTCAGTTTCTCGGGTACGGAGAGCACATCGATCTGGACCCTGCTGTAGGGGATCTCGATGCCGTTCTCCATGAACAGGGAGTAGATTATCTCCTGAAGTTGGCCGGCGACCGTGGACGTGTCGTCGAAGTTGTCGACGTAGCACGCGAGCCTGTATTCGACGCCGGAATCGCCCCAGTTCGTCATCTTGGTGGACGGGCGCATGGACGCGTCGTTCTTGATGACGTGCGGATGCATGTTGGCGGCCTGGATCAGCAGTTCCTTGACCTTGGTCATGTCCGACCCGTAGGCCACGCTCACGAACACGTGGATCCAGGTCTTCTTGTCGCCCTGGCTCAGGTTTACGAGGGTGGCGCTGGAGACGACGTTGTTGGGTATGGTGACCTTCTGGTCCTTCGCCCAGTTGCTGAACTCGGAGTACATCAGGCGCACCTTCCTCACTATGTACACCTCGCCGCCGATCTTCACGAAGTCGCCCTTCTTGAACGGGCGTGTGGCCAGCAGCACGATTCCGCTGAAGAACTGGTTGAGGACGTTCTGGGCTCCGAGGGTGATGCCCAAGCTCACCACTCCCGCGCTCACGAGTATGCCCGCGAGGTCCACGCCGAACGATGCCAGGATGGCTGCGACGGCACCGACCGCGATGATGAGCTTCCCTATCATCTTGAACAGGGGGACCAGGGAGCTGTCGCCCACGTCCGCCTTCTCCTCGATCTTTGCTACGGCCCTCATGACCACGTAGCTGTAGACGAGCCATGCTATCACGGCCGCACCCACAACGTACACTATCTTGGAGAATGCTTCGAGGAAGTACGTGGTGCTGGCGTTCACCCCGAAGATGAATATGCACTCGTTGATGCACACTACCAACATTATTATCAGGATGAGTCCGATGATTCTCTTTTCGAGACGGATCACGTCGGGCGAGGTCCTGTCGAGGCGGAGCAGCCTGATCAGGATGGGGGCCAGGATCTTGCAGGCCACCCACGTGACGACCAGGTATCCGATGAGCGTGACCAGGATCGTCACCAGCGGGCTGTCGAACGGGGACGGGAGGGTGTTCGGGATTATCCCGAAGAACTTGTTGTACTTGTCACCGGAATCGAATTCGGACGTGACATTGACCGACAGGTGTATCGGAACGGTGATGTAGTCCGACCCGTCCAGGTTCTGGACGTTCAGGGTGAGGACGAGGTCCCTGGTCCCCGAGTCCGCGTAGTTGTCCGACGTCAACACCGCGTCCAAGGTCATCAGGTCCTTGTTGTCCGTAGAACCGGTCGGTTCCAGCACCCTGCTGGAAGACGAGGCGGCCGAGGCCTTCACATCCGAGTCGTCGGTGGCGGACGCCGGTATGAATATGGAGAGTCTGTCGGACGAACGGTTGACGACGAATATCGTGACGGTCTTGGTCGCGTTGTTGGTCATGGAGACTTCCGCGGCGGACACGGTGGGATCGACGTCCGATCCCTGTACGGTGACGTGGATGTCTGACGGCGAGAGTGCATCGGCTTCTGCGAAGGCCGGGACGGCGAGCATCGCGGCGACCAGAAGGATAGGCATAATCGCCATGGTCATTGCCCTTTTCATGTCTACCGCACGGGTAACCATTCAATAATAAGGTTACGAAGACGGACGCATGTACGTTGTAAGTCTCGCTTTGTCTGTGGAATTGGCGGTACCCGTTGTTGTGATGTTCGTGGCCGCCGTCTACGATTACCGCACCCGCACCATACCGGACGTGTGCTGGGCGGTCATGTGTGCGATCTGTGTCCCCATGTCGGCGGTCACGGCCGGAAGCACATTGGATTCGATCGTTCTGTTGGCGGGCGGCATCCCACTGTGCGCATACATGTTCAGCTCGCATCCGGTCTGCAACCTGGCCATCCCGTTATCAGCGGTATACGCCATCCCGCTGCTGTCGGGGGAGGCCGGTTCCGATCCAATGGCCGTCGCCGCCGTGCCGGTCGTGTATTGGATGTTCGTTCTGTTCTACCGTATGGAGCTGCTCCCGGGAGGGGCCGACGCCAAGTCCCTGATGTCCCTGACCCTGGCAGTTCCCGGGATCGTCACCGGCCATATCTTCCCGATGTCCATGAGCATAGTCCTGATCGCCTTGGCGACCTCCGCCCTGTACGGTTTCAGGTGGGCCTTGGAGAACTATCGGAAGGGGAGGGTCTACGCCGGCATGTTCAACGAGGTCAGGAGGGATCCCGAGGCGGCGCGCGATGGGTTCTACTGGTACCTCGAGGATGCTCCGGACGGCGTGCCGGCGAGGTGCGGGAGGACGGACGACCGCGGGTGCGTGGACCGTTTGGTGGCGGCGGGTGCGACGGACGTCCTCTGTTCCCCTATGATTCCGTTCCTGGTACCGCTGGCGTTCGCGACGGTAGTGGTTCTGGCCGCCGTCCCCGCATCGGTGATGGGGCCCCTGTGGCCGTGAGAAGCATGGGAACGGCGTCAATTTCCGGATCGCGACGCCGTCCCGGGGCGGGACTTGATTAATGTCTATAAAAGAATAATGGATATTTGCTCCATCTTCCTGTTATCATCGGCGCACGATCCCGGTGTCGTGCCTGCACGCCATGCAGCGGGGTCCGTCCAGGGAGACGATGTCCACGAGATACCCCAATCTCCTTACCAGTACCGCCCCGCACTCGGGACAGTAGGTGTCGTCCGCCCCGTCGGAGAGGGTGTTCCCCACATAGACGTAGTCGAGACCGCTGTCGAGACCGATGTCCCTGCAGCGCATCACGGATTCGGAAGGGGTCCATTGGGCGTCGGTCATGCGGTTGTCCGGATGGAACCTCTTGAAATGCACGGGGACGTCCGGCGAAAGGCTGTCCCGTACCCATCTGCAGAACCTGCCCACCTCCTCGTCAGAGTCGTTCATGTCCGGTATGACCAGGTAGGTCAGTTCGAGATGGACCCCCCTTTCGTGCACGATTGACGCCGAGTGCAGCACGTCCTCGAGCCTTCCGCCGCAGATGTTCCTGTAGAACGTGTCGGAGAACGATTTGATATCCATGTTGACGGCGGACGCGACCGAGCAGAGTTCGATCAGCGGCTCCTCCTCGAGCATCCCGTTCGTTATCAGCAGTATGTCCAGGTCCGGGTCGATGCGGGCCACGTCCATGATGTATTCGAACCACACCATCGGTTCGTTGTAGGTGAACGCTATGGCGCTCTGGCGCTCCTGGCGGCAGAGGCTGACCAGACCCTGCGGTCCGAGGTAGGTCGTGCGCTTCTTCCCCGTCTCGAGCTGGGATATGGCGTAGTTCTCGCAGTAGTCGCAGTGGAGGTTGCAACCGATGCTCCCGACCGAGAAGCACCTGGATCCCGGGCGGAAGTGGTAGAGCGGTTCCCTTTCGACGGGGTCCACGCACAGGGACGAGACTTTTCCATAGGAATACGCGACGAGCATGTCGTCGTCGGCCCTGCGGGTGCCGCAACGGCCGTACTGCCCCGGTTCGATGTGGCAGCGGTGGGGGCAGAGGTCGCACCTGTAGCCCGTCCCCTCGCGGTGGTAGAACCGCGCCTCTATCCTCTCGTTAGTACGTGCCATACCCGACCTCCTCCGTTCTTCCGGGGCGCACCTTGTATGGCCTGTCCCCCTCGGCCACCTTGCCTATCACGGTGAACTCGACGTCCGTCCCGTACAATGCGTCCAGGCCCTCGCGGCCGACCGTGAACAGGAGCTCGTATTCCCCTCCGCATCCGAACACCAGGTCGTCCGTCGGGGTGCCGGTGAGTTCGGCGACCCTTTCCACGTCGGGACCCAGCGGGACGAAGTCCGGATAAACTTCGATGGACACGTGCGACGCCTCGCAGAGCGTGTTGAGCGCGGTGCCGAGGCTGTCGGAGAGGTCCATGCACGCCGTGACCCGACCGGACGACGCCAGGGCGATGCCCTCCTCCACCTTCGGCACGGGCAGGCACAGGCACGACATCGCGTCAGGAGCCTCCAACCCGTGGTCCATGGCGAGGAGAGCGGCCGCCGGCGCACCGAGAGGACCGGTCACCGCCAGGAGGTCCCCTGCCTTCGCGCCGGACCTCAGCATCGGTTTCCTCCCTTCCATCCTGCCAAGGGCGGTCCCTGCCACGATCCCGGGGCCGGGTTTCGTGTCGCCGCCGACCACGAAGGTGTCGCAGAACTCGGCGCACTGGTCGATGCCGCTCATTATGTCGTACGCCATCTGCGCGTCCAGGTCTCCGGGGAGCCCTAGCGAGGCCAGGAAACCAATCGGTTTCGCACCCATGGCGGCGAGGTCGCTGAAGCTGACCGCCGCGGAGTACCAGCCGAACTGCTCGAACGTCATCCCGGCGGGCATGTGGCGGTCGAAGCTGACCATGTCCGACGTGACGACTAGGTCCCCGTCTATCACGGCCGCGTCGTCACCGGGTCCGACGTCCGCCCCCGTGCGGAGGAACGTCCTGAAATCCTCGATGAGACCGCGTTCGCCGATCTCGCTTATCCTGGTCATCGCCAGTAGGTAGGTCGGGGCTGTATTTTATCCAATTCCCACGGGAAGCGCCCGCGACGCTCCCACGGCAATGATTTTATCTTTAACCCTGATAGGTGGGGAGGCTATACCATGAAGATCGACGTCAAGTACGGGAAGGACGGGGCGCAGACCGTCGACATACCGGAGAAGAACTTCATAGGGACGTTCTATCCGAACGAGGTTGAATGCGGTGACCCCGACGAGGTCATAGGGGCGTCCATAGACGACCCCATCGGCTACGATTCGCTCGAGGCGTACCTGGAAGGCGGGAAGGACATAGTGTTCATAGTGAACGACGGGACCCGCCCCACGCCCACGGCCAAGGTCCTGGACGCGCTGTCCAAGAGGATGGACCTGAGGAAGGCGAGGTATCTCATCGCCACCGGGACCCACCGCGACATGACCTCCGAGGAGTACTCGTTCGTGTTCGGTTCCCATTACGAGGCCCTCAAGGACCGCATATTCTGCCACGACGCCAAGAAGTCCGAGTGCATAAACCTCGGCACTTCGAAGAACGGCACCCCGATGGAGGTCAACCGCATGGCGGTCGAGGCGGACAGGCTGGTCATCATCACGTCCGTGGAGCCCCACTACTTCGCGGGATACACCGGCGGGAGGAAGTCTTTCCTTCCCGGCGTCGCTTCCTACCGCACCGTCGAGGCCAACCACAGGCTGGCCATGAGCATGGAGGCGCAGTCCCTGGTGCTGGAGGGCAACCCCGTCCACGAGGACATGATGGACGCGCTCGAGGTCATCAAGGACAAGAGCATCTTCTCGATACAGATGGTCCTGGACAGGCACCACCGCATCTACCGTGTAGCCTCCGGCAAGCTCAATCCTGCGTTCGAGCAGGCCGTATCGTGGGCCAACGAGGTGTTCTCCGTCCCGATCCCGGAGAAGGCCGACATGGTCATCAGCGTCGCCCCGTACCCCATGGACGTGGACTTGTACCAGTCCCAGAAGGCTTTGGACAACGGGAAGTGGGCCCTCAAGGAGGGTGGACGCATCCTCATGGTGTCCAAGTGCAGGGAAGGCATCGGCAGCGCCACCTTCCTGACGCAGCTGTCGTCGTCGAACGACCCCAAGCAGGTCCTCGAGAACATCAAGAAGGAGTACAAGCTCGGATACCACAAGGCGGCCAAGATGGCCGAGATCGCCACCTGGGCCACGATATGCGCGGTCACGGACCTCGATCCCGAGATCCTCAGGAAGGCCAACATCACCCCGTACCCGACGGTCGCCGACGCGGTCGCCGACATGCTCCGTGTCAACCCAGACGCGAGGATCATCATCCTGATGGAAGGAAGTGTCACCATACCCAAGCTCCAGTGAGGTGTCCATATGGTTTCACAGTTCAGTACAGACAGGTTGGAGGAGGTCCGCCACGCCGTAGACGTCTGCACCATGTGCGGTTTCTGCAAGAGCGTGTGCCCCTCGTTCAAGGCCATCGGTTGGGATTCCGCGCTCTCGAGGGGCCGTATAGTCCTTACGTACGGGCTCCTCAACGGGGACCTCGAGCCCGACCAGGGTTTCATCGACAACATGTACACGTGCACCACCTGTGCGGACTGCGTCAGGAGGTGTCCGTCCAAGGTCAACATCGTGGACATCATCGAGCTTTGCCGTGCGGACCTCGTCAGGAACGGGCACATCCTCCCCAAGCACAAGGCGATGTGCGAGGGCATAGTCGAGAACGGCAACCCGTTCAAGGAGAAGGGATCCCGGAGGGAGGCCCTCGGGAGGGTCCCGCATCCGGCCAAGATCGGTTACTACGTGGGTTGCACGGCCACCTACCGTTCGAAGAAGACGGCACAGGCCACGCTTTCGATCCTCGACAAGCTCGGTGTGGACTTCACCACCGTCGACGAGGTCTGCTGCGGGTCCGTGATGCAGAGGGTCGGCTGGCCCCAGGAGGACGTCACCGCCCTCATGAGGAAGAATGTCGAGCAGATCAAGGCCCTGGGAGTCGAGATGCTCGTCCTCGCCTGCGCCGGTTGCTACCGCATGTTCAAGCTGGAGTACCCGAAGTACGTGGACGTCCCGTTCGAGGTCCTCCACATCACGGAGTTCCTGGCGAGACAGGACCTCAAGCTCAAGCCGATGGAAGGTGTGGTGGCGACATACCACGATCCGTGCCACCTCGGCAGGCACTGCGGAGTGTACGACGCCCCGCGCGAAGTGATAGCGAAGATCCCCGGACTGCAGTTCAGGGAGATGGAGTTCAACAAGGGCCTCAGCCACTGTTGCGGCGGTGGCGGCGGAGTCAAATCCGGTTACCCCGGCATCTCCAAGGACATCGCCGTCACGAGGATCGAGGAGGCGTCTTTCGCCGACCTCATCATAACCACCTGTCCGTTCTGCGTCAACAATCTGAAGGACGGGGCGGAAGGTACCGGCAAGCAGGTCCGCGACCTCGTCGAGATCGTAGACGAGCTGATGTGATGCGCTGGCGTTTCACAGAGGGGAAGGTCCAGGTCATGGGGGTGCTCAACGTCACCCCCGACTCCTTCTCCGACGGGGGCAGATGGACGTCGCCGGACACGGCGGTGGCCCATGCCCTCGAGATGGAGGATTCCGGGGCCGACGTCATCGACATCGGGGCGGAATCCACTAGACCTTTTTCTGAGCCCGTCTCCGCCGAGACGGAGATATCGAGGTTGAAGCCTGTTCTGAGGGACCTGATCCCCTCGTTGGGCGTCCCCGTGTCCGTGGACACCATGAAGACCGAGGTGGCGCAGGTCGCGCTCGATATGGGTGCCGACATCGTCAACGACGTCAACGGACTCCGCGCCGAGGGGATGATGGAGCTGTGCGCAGGATGTGGCGCAGCCGTGGTGATAATGCACATGCACGGCAGACCGTCCACCCTCCGTACCGACGTGATGGGGGACGGGTTCAAGGAGGAGATCGTCGGCTTCCTGAGGTCTCGCAGCGAGGATGCGATGGAAGCGGGGATCGGAAGGGACCGCATTATCCTCGATCCCGGCATCGGCTTCGGCAAGACGCACGAGCAGAGCGCCGAGATAATGCGGTCGTGCGGGGATTTCTCACTCGGTTTCCCGGTTCTCGCTGGTATATCACGCAAAGGGTTCCTTTCATACGTATATCCAGGACTCGACCGTGACTCCGCAACCGCTGACGCGACCGTCGAAGCGGTCAGGTCGGGGGCGTCCATGGTGAGGGTGCACGACGTCGCGACCGCGGTCGCCGCCCTCAAAAGAGAAGGCCTGCCACAAGAATGACGACTATGACGGCACCGGCCCCGACTGCTATGAGGATGTCCTTCTGTTTGTCCTTGGCTTCGCGACGGTCGTATTCCCTTTTGCAGTCGTCGTCGCAGAACTCCTGCCCGAAAGGTACCGGGTCCCCGCAGAAGCGGCAGTGGGAGTGCTCCGGAAGCCTGAGTCCGTTCATGGACCGCCTATCTGTTTACCCATCTTAAAAATTGGGTACAGGTTTATCATCCTCTCCGACGGGTCGGTTTCGAGGACGATATATTGATTCTCACAGTCGTCAACAAACTGAGTTCGGAGAGCATCAGGATAGAAACCGAAGGCAACATGGACGAGGTCTTCGGGTACGTCCAGGAATACTGGGGGGGCGGGCTGGTCGTCGTAGGCGGATACGAGCTGTTG
>JAFVET010000167.1 GCA_017475875.1 Candidatus Methanomethylophilaceae archaeon | reverse complement strand
TCATCCAAAATGGGCACTAAAAAAAGCTAAAAAACTTGCCCAGTTCGCATTGGGCTTGTGCTATGCCCACGGGGACGGTGTCCGGGAGGACCACGTGGAGGCGGCGAGACGGTACAGGGCGGCCGCGGACCTGGGACACGTCCGCGCCCAATTCAATCTAGGTAGGTGCTACCATTGCGGCGACGGCGTTCCCGAGGACCACGTGGAGGCGGTCATGTGGTACAGGATCGCGGCCGATCAGGGGGACAGGGAGGCTCAGCGTTATCTGAGCCAGTGCTACCTGACCGGAGACGGCGTGTCACAGGACCTGGACCAGTCGTTGAGATGGTTCGAGAAAGCGGTGAAGTGATTGCATCGGGGGAAACCCTCCCCCGGAGCGATTCGTTACCTCATGGGCGGCGGTACGCGTCCAACGGTCCGTGATGGCCGACTTCGTTGCCCAACGGTTCGGAAAGGTGAAGTCGAGACGTCGTTCTTCGGAACACGTCCGCACGTCCACCGTTCGATATTGTACGGAACCCACCGTCTTGTCGGAGACCACGCTAGCCAAGGAACCGCATCCTTACAACAAGGTGTGGTTTAGGGCATCGTGTCTCCTGAACCGTTTTTCATTTCGAATCACGTGTTCCGGGGGATTGTTTTATATGAGTTGAAATCCTCTATCAAACGCCTGTCAATGGCAAGGAGGAATGTTTATGGTTTATACCAACAAGCGTTCGGAGGACGGTTCCCGTTTCGGAATCCGCTCGGGAGACATAACGTCGTATACGGGGGTCGAGGAGCAGTGGTCGGACGACCAGTGGGAATCGATCAAGGTGAGCGACGGAGTCGGACAGTACACCTTGAAGAAGCAGTGCGGTTGGTCGTTGGACGAGCCGGAAGGCCGTTTCACGGATGGCGTGGGCTGGGACGGTGCGGAGCAGGGGTTGCGCCTGTGGACGACACTGGCCGAATCCCTGCCGGATTCGGTCGTCAGATTGGTCGATTTCGGCACGGTCCCCTACGCCTGGACGGTGACGGAGCTCGCCGAGGAGAATTTCGCGGACCACGTAGCCCGCGGCGAGGCGACCATCGACGAGGTCGTAGGTCTGCTCCTTTCGCTCCAGAGGATAAACGACGTCGCCGGTTCCGATGTGGTCATCGCCCCCACGGACATACTCCTGGTAGACGGGAGGTGGAAGTTCTCTGGTTTCGGGCTCCTGTCCAGGTTCGGCCCGAGGTACCTGTTCGATGCGACTGACGGGGTCGACTAGCACATACCTCCCGAGCGGATATCCAGGAACGGCGGGAAGGGACGCACGGACCTGTGGATAATGGGCACCCTCGCCTACTGCGTGCTGGCGCACTCGAGCCCGTATTCCTCCGACGATCCCACCGACATGGTGTTCGAGTTGGCGGCCGAGGGTCCGGACCTCTCCCGGCTTCCGTTCAGGTACCGCGAGGTCGTCGGCCGTGCGCTCCGCCACGACCCGTCCCTCAGGTACGGTTCCGCGGGGGAGTTCGCCTACGCCCTCTCGTCCGTATCACGTCCTCCGTCCTTCCTTCCGACCGGCGACCCGTCCATGGACGGAATGTTGGGGAAGGCTCTGGAAGGCGACCACAGGGCAATCATGGAACTGCTGGGTTCGGAGGACGGGGGGATGGCACCCGTCAGGGACCGGTTCTGGGTGTCGTTCCCGGACTCCTGGACCGATGAGTTGACCGACGAGGTCCTAGCGGTCCTATCGGAAAACGAGGGATCCTGCGGCGAGGCGGTGGATCGGATAAGGGAATCTGCCGAAGCGGGGAGTCCGGCCGCCCAGTGCATGGTCGGCCTCATGTGTTACCTGGGGATCGGCATGTCCATCGACTATGAGGAATCCGTCAGGTTCTTCCGTTCGGCCGCCGTCCAGGGATATGCGGACGCCCAGTATTACCTCGGTCAGTTCTACGACCTGGAAGAAGTCGTGCCGCATGATGCGGAGGAGGCGGTGAAATGGTACCGGGAGGCTGTGAGACAGGGGCACGCCGTCGCAAAATTCAACCTGGGTTCATGCTTCGAGCGCGGGGAAGGCGTAGAGCAGGACTTAGAAGAGGCGGCGAGGCTGTATCGGGAGGCCGCGATACAGGGGTACGGGGATGCACAGTACAACCTCGGCGTATGCTACCGTAAAGGCAGAGGCGTGCCTCAGGATGCGGTGTAGGCTGCCAGATGGTTCAAGGAGTCGGCGGAGCGCGGTGTCATCGAAGCCCAGTACGCACTAGGCAGGTCCTACATGGAAGGGGACGGTGTTCCGGAGGACGTCTGGGAGGAGTATCTGTGGTTCAGGAGGGCGGCCGTGTACGGACATGCGGCGTCGCAGTACTATCTGGGATAGATCTACAGCGAGCCCCACGACGGGGTGGTGTTCAACATATACGATCCCGAGCTCGCGGCACTCTGGTTCGGGAAGGCGGCCGAGCAGGGGGATGAGGATGCCCAGTTCTGTCTCGGGGAATGCTATTACGAAGGCACAGGCGTCAAGCGCGACAGGGGTCAGGCGGTCGCACTGTTCAGGATGGCGGCCGAGCAGGGGCACGAGGAGGCCCAGTTCAGACTCTGGGAGGTATACGCGAGCGGACGCGGCAACCTGGTGAACCGTTCGGAGGCCGAGATGTGGCTGAGGGAGGCGGCCGAGCAGGGGCACGAGGGTGCCAGGGAGCAGCTGTCCGAGTCGGGCGAGACGATCTGAACATCGGTTCCGGGAACATATGGTATGATTCGTCCGGGAACCCGAGGTTCGGATATGGGGGTTACAGCGTCGGTATCTCGAGATCCAGGTTTGACTTGCGAAATCCGACCTGCTTCCCCCAGGAATCTGGGGGAAGCTGTTCTGTGGTTGTGGGATATGGAGGCAAGTGTGGTCGAATAAGGAGGTGTGATTGCCCACACCTCTCTTATTCGATCCCTTGTAGATTAACGATTTCCCAAACTGAAACACTATACTTTCTTTGAATTCGGGACATTGTATTGAACGATTCTGCAGTAAGCAGGGCTATCTTTGTCTGATTTTATTGCCTTCTCAGTTTTTTTGGTCACCTCCGTCG
>JAFVET010000166.1 GCA_017475875.1 Candidatus Methanomethylophilaceae archaeon | reverse complement strand
TGTCGTCTACAGAGGCGAAACCGGTGTTCCTGTACTGGTAGGGGTTCGTGCCGTCGACGACCAGGTCTCCTCTGTAAGCTGTGATGTACAGCATGCTCACCTCTGAGGATCCCATGGCCCTGCTCTTCATGAACGCGAACGAGCCGTCGAAGCCGGCGTAGGAGTCGACGGTGACGACGGTGTAGGAACCTGGATCGGTGCTGACGGAGGCCTTGATCTTCTCGAAATCAGCCTTGGCGGTGTCGGAAGTGGTGAACGTCACCGTCCTGGGCTTGTCGGATATGGTGGCGGAGGCAGAGTTGTCCTTCGCAACGTAGGTGCCGAACACTCCGCTGTAGGTCTTGGCGAACTTGTCGGCGGCCTCGTTCCCCTTGGTGTCGACGCCTGGAGTTGGATCGACGGGCTGGGGCGCGGCCGGGGTCGTGACTTTGACCGAGTCGACCCCGACGGTCTTTCCGATTGCGGTCATGACCTCCGAGAGCTCGGCGTCAGTCGCGTGTCCGGACGTCTTGTAGAGGCAGTTGTCTATCGATTGGATGAGCACGTTGTCCTTGAAGGCGACGAAGTAGACCAGCGTGAACTTGCTCATGGTTCCCATGGTGACGTCGTATTTGACGGCGGTTGTGTTCATGCCCTCCACCGTAAGGACGACGGGTTCGGCACCCATCAGGGCCTCCTTCTTCGCGAGAGAATCCGCCAGGTTCTTGTATTCGACCGGTGCGCTGTTGGTCCTGGTCCAGACCACTTTGCTGTACTGCAGCCTCTCGCTGTCGTTCTTTTTCGAAACCGTCGCAACGTTGGCATCGGTTCCGTCCTCTGCCGAGAAAGGTCCGAAGACACCCTTGTAACCGTCGATGAACGATTTCACGTCGTCCATCATAGCCGGCTCGGGCGTCTTGTCTTTATCGTCGCTCTTGTCGCCGCCCTTGTTCATGACGATGAACGCGGCCGCGGCGACGATCACCACGACGGCGACCACGGCGATAGCGATCAGATATTTCTTTTCCATGTAGCCAACTCCGAAGAATAGCACACCGTGCACATGCTAACACATTAATAACAATTTGGACCTTAGAGCCAATTGCTATCAGATGTGAACGATTCGCATCTAGGTGGATGGTCCTGATGGTAGACAAGAAGATACTGGTCGTAGCCGTAGCCATAGTCGTGGTGCTTATAGCGGCAGCCGTGATCCTGTCACAGAACGGCAAGGGCAACGACGGCCCAGGCACCGATGATTCAGACAAGAAGACGTACAGTTTCACCGATGCGAACGGTTTGAGCCATAGCGTTCAGGTCCCTATCGAGAACGTGTCGATGGTGCACAAGTACATCCCTGTATTCATGAAGATATTGGGTGCCGAGGACAGAGTTGCAGGCCTCGACAACAAGTACGGCGCCCGTTTCGCCGAGTTCTTCCCCAACCACTATTTCATAGGCTCGTATTCCGCGCCTGAGGGTGAGACCATGGTCGACAAGGGATCCAAGGTCATTCTCACGCCAGTGACTATGGGCCTGAGCAACGCGGACGCCCTGCGCCAGATGGGGATCGAGGTGATTTATCTTGATCTTACGGATCCGTACAAGATTGAGAGCAACCTCCTCATCCTCGCCAACCTTCTCGGCGGCACCAAGGAGGTCATGGACCGGTACAGCGAATACATGGGGTATTTCAACGAATGCTTCGACTTCGTCAAAGGCATAAAGACGGATTCCACCGCCGACGACGTCTTCGGGCTGTTCATGTCGTCTTCCGGGTTCTACCAGACCCACCAGTCTTCCGCAGTCAAGGTCATCGAGTCCGTGTCTGGAAGATGCTATACGCACCTGGTAGACCCGAACGTAAAGGACACGGTCTATTTCAACCAGGACAAGGACGTCCTGGTCGACGTGGACAACAGGTTCGGCCTCGATAACATGTTCGTATACAGAAACGACACGCCGAAGGAGAACTTCGACGCCTTCTTCTCTTACGGAGGCGCCTTGGATTACAGCAAGCTGACCTGCGTCAAGGCGAAGCACCTCTTCGCCATCTCGACGGACACGGTCAACGGAGCCATGTCCTGCATCTCCGCCATTCTTTACGCCGAGGCTTTCGGAGCCGACACCGGGAACAAAGCCGAGGACATGCTCAGCAAGATGAACACGGCGTTCGGTCTCCGTTACAGTATGGACGACCTACTCGTAGAGTATTCGGACCTATGACTGAAGATTCCTGCGGGGGATGTCCGTCCGCGTCTGAGTCGGACAGGATCGTGGAGGAGATTCAGAACGATCTCGAGCACAACCGCATCGAAGGGCAGTACAGCGCGTCGTTGCGCAACAAATGGCTCTTCATAGTGGCCATGGGCATCGTGTGCGCTGTGGCATTCATATGCTCCCTGGTGTTCGGCTCGGTCAACATCCCCTTCGCGGACACGTTCAAGGCACTCGGACACCTCCTCCTCCCAGGGTTCGTGGACGGCCCCTCCCAGGATTATTACGAGAACATAATAGCGAACAGCCGTCTTCCGCGCACGTTGCTGTGCCTCCTCACAGGAGTCAGCCTCGCCGCGGCTGGTACGATAATGCAAGGGCTCCTGAGGAACCCGCTCGTGAGCCCGTTCACATTGGGGGTCTCCACCGCCGCATCCTTCGGCGCCGCCCTTTCCATAGTGGTCTTTCCATCGGTTCTCGGCGGTTTCTACTACGAGAGCATGGACTTCGCGGGCCTGACTATGAGCGTCAAGAACCTGCTCATCGTGCTGCTCTCGTTCTGTTTCGGGATGTCCAGTATCCTGCTCGTCCTCAAGGTGTCGAAGAAGGACGCGACAAGGACCACCCTGGTCTTGTCCGGAGTGGTTATCAGTTACCTCTTCCAGGCCGGGATATCGCTGTCGCAGTACATCTCCGACGACGAGTCGCTCAGGACAATCTCGAATTGGCTGATGGGCGGTATGTGGAACGCCACCTGGGGGGCCATCGTGCTGATGACGCCCATAGTCGTCGTCTGTCTGCTGTTCCTCATGAAGACGTCCATAGACATCAACAGCCTTTCCGCAGGGGACGAGATAGCACGCAACGTGGGGGTGGACGTCAATTCGTTGAGGAGGAGGGGGCTCGTGGTGAGCACGCTCGTGACTTCCACATGCGTCGCCTTCTCGGGAGTAATCGGCTTCATAGGTCTGATGGCCCCTCACATGACCCGTATGGCGATCGGCAACGACACCAGGTTCGTGCTTCCAGCATCGGCACTGATGGGCGCATCCATCCTCCTGTTCTCTGATATAGTGGCCAGGAAGGTGTTGTATCCCGACCAGCTCCCTGTCGGGATAATACTGTATGTGGTAGGAGGAATCTTCTTCATCTGGATGGTAACGCGCAAGAACTGGGGGAGCCGGCTATGAGGATGGAGGTCAGAGGGCTCTGCCAAGGATACGGCAGGGACGACGTGGTTTCAGACATATCATTCACCGCGGAGAGCGGGGAGCTGGTCAGCGTGCTAGGGCCGAACGGATGCGGGAAGTCCACGATGATCAAGTCGCTCTGCAACGTCATGAGGCCCCGTGCCGGGACGATAGAGATAGATGGCGTCGACATGCTGACGATGCCGTCCGACGACCTTGCCAAGCTGATCGGTTACGTCCCGCAGACGATCTCCTCTGTAGGATACACAACAGTCTATGACCTCGTCCTGATAGGCAGGAGGCCATACGTCAAATGGAACTACACGCCGGAAGACCTTCGCATAGTGGCGGATTCGATGATAACGATGAACGTCAACGCTTACATGAGGGACGACGTCAACCAGCTCTCGGGAGGCCAGAGGCAGAGGGCGTTCATAGCCCGTGCGCTAGCGCAGCGCCCGAGGTTCTATGTGTTCGACGAGCCCACCAGCTCGTTCGACCTGCGGAACCAGCTCGACACGATGAGAATCATGAGGTCGCTGATACGTCGGGAGGACGCCTGCCTCATCGTGGCCCTTCACGACCTCAACCTCGCCATAAGGTATTCCGACAAGGTGGTCGTCCTGAACGACGGCAGGGTGTACGACATCGGCCCGCCGGAGAAAGTGATCACATCCGAGATGATCCAGGACGTGTACGGTGTGAAAGCCGAGATCCTGGAGGATTCCCACGGCCTGTTCGTCAGGTCCTACGACGAGGACGAGGACAGGATGGAGGACAGGGCTTAACCGGACTCGGTGTCGGCCGAGGCCTCCAAGCGATCTTCCGTTTCCAGGAAAGCCTCCCTGAGAGCTTCGCGCTCCTCGTCCGTGGCATCCCAGTATCCGCGGCGGTCCGCCTCTGACAGCCTTTCGAGCATCTTCAGGTATGCCCAGCCGTTGTTATCCATCATCCTCTTGCGCATAGCCTCGTCGGAGACGTAGCAGGCGGCCATGTCGCTGAAAACCCCGGAATCCACCTCACCCGTCGTTGCGGCAAGCCCTAAAACGTTCTCGAAGCGGTCGTTTATGTTCGGGGCCCCCTGGGAGTAAACGGTGAGGAGACCGTCTATCCATTTCGGGTTGAGAAGCCTGGTCCTGATCCCCCGTTCTATGGAGCTCTTCAGGTCTGTCACGCGGATGGTCGGACGGCTTCCGTCGACGACGAACGCCATGGACCTCCTGCCGCTGGAGATCTCCACCGACTTGGACAGGCCACCCAGGAACTCGTAGTAGTGGTCCAGATCGATTATCTCCCTGTCGGTGGAGTCCCTGATCTGCGAAACGACCTCCACCCTGCCGAGGTTCATGTTAAGGAGACCCGGTGCATCGAACGCGTTCCTGTCCCGGGTGTACGCGTAACGCATCGACGAGATGAACGATTCTCCGAGATCGTCCTCATCCTCCCACTGGGAGCTGTTGACCAAGGATGTCATGCCGGTCCCGTATTCCCCAGTGGCGGGACCGAACAGTCTGCACGACGAGAGGATGCGAGAATCAACTTCGGAATAACCTTTGGATCCAAGGGCAGCAAGGTTCTCCTGCGTGTGGATGCGCACGCAGTTGCCGGACTCGTCAAGATCCGATACCATGCGGAATATGTCGCTCAACCCAGGGATCAGTTGAGGGAACATGTCTCTGAAGAATCCGCAGATGGTCACACAGACGTCGACCCTAGGCCTGCCGAGCTCTTCCAACGGGACGACCTCGAACCTGTTCGCGAAATCTCCGCTGTCGGACGTCATCCTGACGCCGAGGTACCCGCATATCTGGCCGATGCTCATCCCTTGCGTGCGGGAGGTTTCGAGGCCCCAGAGGACGATGCCAGCTGAGTCGGGCGCCCTCCCCATCTTTTCCATGAATCCTGCGACAGCATCCTTGGCGGCCTGCACGCCCCTCATGAAGGCCGACTGCGAGGGAATCCTTTCCGGATTGAACTGTACTATGTTCCTCCCCGACGGCAGGACGTCGGGGTCGGTCAGGGCGTCGCCTCCGACGCCAGGTTCCAGATAGCGGCCATCGAGCGCCGAGACCAACCCCTTCTGTTCTCCAGAGTTCCTGTATCTGAGGATGAGGTCCTCGTCGCCGATAGTGCATCCGGACATCTCGCGGACCTCGGATACATATGCAAGCGCCTGTTCCTCCGAGGGCATGCGGCCGAACACGTGCAACCCGTCGGGAATCAGGGACTCCCTGATGGAAGTAAGCTCGTCCTCCAAGGCGTCAATGTCGGATGGGAGTCTGAGCTTTTCGGACTTTGCCCTGATCTCTTCATTTACCATCTGGGACCTGCCCGGATCGGTAATCCTCGATTCCCTGTATTCCGAGATCAGCCTTTCCAGCTCAGACAGCTCCCCGTACAGTCCGCTCCTGACCATAGGGGGCTGCATGTAGCTGACAAGCTGCGCATGCGTTCTCCTTTTGGCGATCATAGCCTCGGACGGGTTGCCTGAATAGTAAATGTAGATATGTGGGATGTTTCTGAGGATGGAGTCAGGGAAGCATTCCCCCGACATGGCGGATTGCTTCCCAGGTAGGAACTCCAGTGTTCCGTGCGTGCCGAGGTGCACCACAGCATCGGCTTTGAACTCGTCTTTGAGCCATTTGTAGAACGCCGCGTACTGGTGATGTGGAGGCACATGCTGGTCATGGTACGATTTGGGGTCCGCGCTCCCGCTCTTTCTAGGTGGCTGGATCCCCAGGAACACATTCCCCAGCCTGATCCCTGGGATTATGTACCCGTCACCGTCGGTCATGACCGTTCCGGGAGGACGCCCCCAGTACGAGGATATGCGTTTGTCGTGCTCGTCATAGTCCTTGTAATGGATGGCCTGGGAACCGTCGTGCCAGTCACCCTCGTTGATGAGCCCTCCGTTTATGAACCGCTCGACTATCTCCTGCGGTTCCAGGCGCTCGGTACGGTAACCGTTGTCGACGAGCATCCCGAGTATGTTGGAAATCGATCCCGATCCGTCGAGGAAAGACCCTCCGAACAGGTTGTCCTCTCCCGGAGGATAGTTATAGGCGATCAGAGCGACCCGTTTGTCGCAGTTGCCTTTCGAGCGAAGGTTGAGGAGCCCCATGACCTTTCCGCAGATGCGGTCTACGCGCTCGTCCAATGGGACCGTCTCCGACAGTTCGAGGCCGTTATCCAGGGCTTCTGTCGCTTTCCTGAACCCAACAGGCACTGTGCATATGGCACCGTCCAGCTCCGGCAGGAAGATCTCCAACATGAACTCCATCGGGTCTATACCCCCAGGGTCACGTCTCCATTCTTCCTCGGTCGTCTTGGAGAAGCAGAACGGGCTGACCACGGGGGCGCCGATCTCCCTCAGTAGCCAGTTCGCGGACACGGAATCTCCGCCCATGGGCCCCGACATGAATCTGAAAGGCAACAGGTCGACGATTACTTTCGGGGAACCGATCAGCTGTTTGAGCCGATCGACGTTTGCTATGCTGTAGCTGTTCATCGCGATGGGCAAGACCCTGCACATCGACGACAGGCGTTCGAAGACCCTTTGGTTTACCAGATGCGTTCTGTGAGGATAGTTACTGCCGTTGAAAAGGAGGGCCACGTCATATCCTTCCGAGAGGATGCCCACATCGTATTCGCTGACTTCATGGAATTCGTTCAGCGTAACAGGATCTTTTATGTAGACCCCTGTCAAACAAGGGGGGTGCGGCACCTCTTCAATCCCATCGACACCGAGGTACTTGCCCAGGAGCAGGGAGTAGATGAATTCGATGTCCGCAAATTCCGCGCGCTTCCATGAAACTGATATGCGCTCTATGTTCTCCTCGTCATCCCGGGAGTATTTCATGCGACGCTCGTCGAACCCACCCAGGAGGTTCAGATGCAGAGCCATCCCGCCGATGCAGATGCGTATGCCCTTGCAGGATTTCATAGACTTTGAGATTTCAGCGTAGGCTTCCCTGCCGATGCCCATAAGGTCGGTTATGGCGACGTCCGCGCGTTCGATATCTTCACAGACTCCCCTATCCATTCCGCCGTTGCCAAGGTAATGCAAACGGAATTCGATGTCTGCACTTGGTAAGGTCTTGGAGTAAACATACGATTGTGAAATCGCTGGGAGAGACACGGAGGCCACGGCAACTAGCACCGGCATGGACGATGGATTAGTAATCCATGATATAACCCCTGTCGCAGGAATGATGCGGATATGCCTATCAAAAGCAACTTTTCCACAGGTTTCGAGTGCAGATGTGTGCTGCCACGATTGTTTCATCGAGCGCCGATTGCGCACAGACTGTCAATCGCCTGTACTGGCGGTGCAAGGATTACCGCGGCAGCCATCGCCGTACATTGCGGACGCTGTCATCCAGACCATCGCGACCAATACCAGGGCACGTATCACGAACATCGCATGGAACAGGGCGGGGAACTCATCGAACCTGAATACCGAAAGAATCTCAGCGACGATGAACAGCGGACCAATTACCGCCATACGGCCATGGCAACGGGAGATCCCGATGAAGAACACCCATGGGACGATCCATGCCAGATACTGGGTGGAGAACACCTTGTTCGTCAGCATGAACGTCAGTAGTAGGAGAGAAACCGCTGCAGACATGAACCACATCCGTTCGGCGCGGTCTGCGGGAAGCCCCCTTTCCCTGAAAAGGAAGAAGATGTACGCCAGAATCGATATGACGGCAGCCGCGGTAACGTAATGCCATATCGGCGAGAGCATGTCCGTGACGGGCGAGACGACATCGAAGGTACCGTGGTTCGGAACCACTTCGTAATCCCCGATCCCAAGGTCAGACAGGAACTGGACTGCCACGCCCACGGTGCTTTCGATCTGGAAACCTCTCTCTGAATGGAATGCGAACATCGACGCAAGGTCGCCTGCCGACACCCCGGCGATCAAGAATGGTGCCATGGCCGCAACCAGGGCGACGGCGGAGACGGCGACACCTTCCAACGCCGACCGATTCCCTTCCCTATCTCTGCGGCAGAGGTCGCAGGCCAGGAAGAACAGGAGCACGATGGCTGGATAGAACTTGATGAGCGAGGCGAAGACTACCGCAAGATAGGCGATCCTGCAGTTCCCATGGAGGAACAGGTATACGCCCAGACAGGTGAAGAAGACCGGGAATATGTCGAATTTCCATACGAGGTTCGTCAGGTATATGCAGAGGAACACTCCAAAAAAGACGCTGAACACGATCTTGGCGCGGTCGTCCGCGACCTTTCCAAGCATCTTCAGGCTCAAAACGAACGTCAACACGACGAAAACCGACGTCTCTATCGCATAGGAATAGAAATAACCAGGATCACCCAACGACACAAGTCCCGGAATCACATAGAATATCAGGGCGCATGGGGGAAACTCGACCGTGAAATCCCTGTATGGGACGTATCCGTGGAGTATAGACGATGCATATTCCTGAAAAACATAGACGTCCACCTCGCGGAATCCTGTGAGCAGGGTATACGATGTGATGATCGCCGTCAAGGCGGTGATCGAGAGGACAAGGGCCGCATCGTACCTGGAATAGTCAACCCCCGTGTAAACCGAAGACAGTCTCACCGTACACCTCCATGGGGATGGGTGTACATGTGGACTTATGAAACGGTATCGGTTCCGCGGTTGAAGCGTATGTGTACGTCCAGCATCCCGCACATCACCTTGACCAGGTACAGCACCAATCCGACATGGACCAGGTTCTTGGCGAGCTGCGCGAAGACCACGAGGTCGTATGCGGTGTTGAAACCTATGCTGTTGTATGCGAACGTGGCGAGACCGTCGACGATCGCATAGGTCAAAGCCACCGCCAGCACCTTGTGTCTCACATCGTTGCCCGTGAGCTGGAAGAGGATGGCCGGTACGAGCGCAAGGATCCATATGGCATACTGGGCGGAGTATACCTTCCCGCATATGATGAACAGCATCACCATGATCTCGGACGCCAGGCACACGGCTGCCATGAGGGTCTTCTCGTCCTCCACCTTCTTTTTCGCCAGCACGACGATGAAGAAGAGCAGGAAGGCCATGAGGACCACGGGCATGAGCACGTCTGCGAAACGGGCCACAGCATCGGCCGCCGAGCCCATCAGGTTCTCGGAACCGTAGCTGTGTCCGAACCCTACGGATCCGGGCACCAGGTAGTTGTAGAGGAACAGGAGGCTGGCCGCCATGGATTCCACTTGGATCCCGCGATCGGAGTGGTAGGTCAGGTACGAGAACGCTGTTGAAGGGTCCGCGATTATGAACGGAAGCTCGCACAGCACGCAGACAGCGGCACTGAGCGCGACGTAGACGAATACCGACTTCCAATCTTTCTTGACAAGGAACGGCACCACCATGGCC
>JAFVET010000165.1 GCA_017475875.1 Candidatus Methanomethylophilaceae archaeon | reverse complement strand
GGGTAGCTTCCGCAAGAGGGCCATCGTTACCGGAAGGAGAGCTAAGAGGAAGGGTATCAACCAGATTACCGTCGGAAAGAGCCTCCAGAGGATGGCAGAAGAGAGGACGGCAAAGCGCTACCCCAACCTGGAGGTCCTTAACTCCTACTGGGTAGGTGCCGACGGTCAGCAGGAGTGGTACGAGGTCATCCTCGTCGATCCCGCCCACCCCGTCATCAAGGCGGACAAGAAGATCAACTGGATCTGCGAGCCCACCAGCAAGAACCGTGTGTACCGTGGAAAGACTTCTGCAGGTCAGAAGGGCCGCGGTATGAGGCACACCGGAAAGGGTGCCGAGAAGGCAAGGCCTTCTGTCCGTGCCAACGGAAGACGCATCAAGTGATCTTCTGACGGACCGAAACCCTTTTGCCACCTTCGGGTGGCATTCTCTTCTTTCAACGACGCTTCGGTTATGGATTGAACCTTTTTCGGGTCTTAGAAATCATGATGCCGAGGCGGGTTCTCCACCTTCCGTGACACCGTATGATCAGAGTCCGGCGCGGATGGTCTCCGCCAGGGACGAGACCTCGTCGTCGCCCATGCCGACGGTCGGGAAGAATACGGGCAGATCGTAAGCCGATGGATCGAACCCGTTCACCACCTTGTCGAGGTCGTAACCGAAGCAGTACGCCAGGGCATACTTCGAATTGGTGTCGTTGCACTCCCTGAGTTCGGGGTCGTACTGCCTCAGAGCGTCGATGCCGTAGGTCCCGTTGTACAGTACGCGACAGCCCCTTTTCATCAGGAGCCATGCCGAGACCATGCCGCGCTCGTCGTCGACCTGGGCGACCACCTTTCCCTGGGAGCCTATCGGCAGACCGGCATGCGCACGGATGTAATCCTGGAAGACGTAGGCACGGTTGTCCCTGACCTCCACGAAGAACTTGATGTCGGGCGAGGTGAGATCGACCTTGACGCCCTCGTTGGCCAGGAAGATGGCGGAACCCGCCTCCCTCCCAACGTCCATGCTGGTGTAGGGGTGAGTGCCTTCCCTACGGGCGTCCACCGCGAAACTCTGGCCCGCGGAAATCCGTCCTTTCGAATACTCGGCCGCTGTGCGGCAGATGTCCTCCATGTCCGAGGAACACACCACGGTCTCGGATATCGACCCGACGCCGAACACCTTCCTCAGGGAGGCGATGGTCTTGACGGGATCCTCGCACTCCACATAGAAACGGGAACCGCGACGGTCGATGAACGCCTCGACGCCGTCCGCCATGAACATGGACAGGATGTTGTCCTTCAGAATCCTCTCGAACCTGTTCCTGACACGGGGGGTCTTGAGCCCTATCTCCGAGTATCTCACCAGTAAGGTTGCCACGTGACGAACATCTGTTGGTTGGATATAACGGTTTCATCAGGAATCAGGGAGATCATTCCACGTTCTCCCTGAACGTACCAAGAAGGTCCCAGAGGATCCTGTAGAGCCTCTCCACGTCCCCTGGAGGGACGTTGAGGCACGAACCGACCGAATACGGTATGCTTTTGGCCTCCTTCTTGAGGTCTTCCCCCTCACCGGTCAGGGAGATCAGTACGGTGCGCTCGTCCGAGGGGTCGCGGGTACGGGCCACGAATCCCTTCTCCTCCGTCTTCTTGAGGAGCGGTGTAAGCGTACCCGAATCCAGGAAAAGAAGTGATCCCAAACCCTTCACCGATAGGGTACCGTGCTCCCAGAGCGCCATCATCACCAGATACTGGGTGTACGTCAGCCCTAACCTGTCCAGGTACGGGGTGTACCGTCTGACGATCTCCTTGGCGCACACGTAAAGCGGGAAGCATATCTGGTTCTCAAGTTTCAGACAGTCGAACTCGTCATCCGCATCTGGCATGGGACGGAAGAATCACAGGTACAATTTAATTGTATCCTATCTAATCGTCCACCATACATCTATAGGCGGGACTCACAGGAAGTCGTCCAGACTCGTCATCCTCGGTTTCGACTTGACCGGCGGCTTCCTCTTGGGGGATTCCCCCTCGTTGAACGCACCGCTGAACAGGGTCGCCTGCTGGTTTCCGGACATCAAGTCCTTCTCGTCCCATCCGAAAACCTCGGTGATCCTCGACGTCGTCTGCGCCAGGCGCTCCGCATAGTACCTGTAGTCCGGACGGTCCTCGAACGGCGTCCCGCTCACGTACGGTTCCACCTTCATCGGGGTGGCCTTGGCGTCGGTGACAATCCAGGAGACCTTCATGCCGGGTATGAACTCATACCCCTTGGCTATGAGTTTCTTGGCCGCCTGGACGTTGGCCATGCTCCCGGGATTGGCGTACGCCTCGTCGAGCCCCTTGCAGTTCTTGGAGATTACCAGGCTCGCTATGTCCACCTGTCCGTGGAGGACGTTCTGGACCACGGTCTTCACCATCGAGAGCGCCTCGTCGTTCTTCTCCTGGAGGATCAGGTCGAACAGCTTCGAGAGCAGGTCGCTCTGGAGGTCGAACGAATCCGAACGCCTGATCTCGTATCCGCGGACCAGGAGGTCGTCGGATACCTGCGGCCACACTATGCGACCGACGTAACGTTTCTTCATGCCGTGAGTGAACATCGGTTCAAGGAGTTTCTCGAACTCGAGGATACCCCCGTCGCGGGAATAGCGGTCGGCCATCTGCTCCCCGAACCGTATCGACCCCTCCAGGTCGTGGAACGGGGACTTCATGAACACGGAGTCGGTATCGGAGTAGATCACGTTGATCCCCTCCTTCCCGACCTCGCCGATTATGCCTTTGACGTTGGACCTTGCGAAGGCGGTGATCGCCGAGCCGATGCTCTTGTCGGTGAACCTGTAGAACGATGACGCGAACACGCCGTAGAACGTGTTCATCAGGACCTTGACCGCAGCCTGCAGACCATCGTAGTAGCGGCGCTCGTGGTCGTCGGATGCAGCCTTCATGTGCCTCTTGATGTCGTCCCTGCGGTCCATGAGGCCGGTGAGGATCTGTGGCAGCAGACCGACCCTCTTCTCCTTGGACATGAAACGCGCACCGGAGGGACTCTCTATCTCCCCGTCCGGCGACAGCGTGGTGAAACAGATGTTCTTGGCTATTATCAGGGAGGGATACATCGATTTGAAGTCCAGGACGCACACCCAATGGTACAGACCGGGCGTCATCGTGTGGACGTATCCGCCTTCGATCTGCTCCGACCCGGCCGTACGGGTGCCCATCGGCGGTACACCGATGTCGGCACGGTCGGCGGCCCTGATCAGGAGGGAATCCACAAGCTGCGACGAACCCGAAGTGGTGACATCCTCGACGGTCAGTTTGGAAACCGCAGCGAGGTCCATGCCTTTGCGGACCGTTCCGACCTCCCACAGGATCCTCAACGCCAACTCCGCGTCCTTCAGGCAGTACTTCAACACCTTCTCACGGTCGTTGGCCCACTCGTCGTCCATATGGCGGGGGTCGACGTCGAGCTTGGTCTCGCCCAGGACGGCCTTGGCCACCGCGTTGAGCGTCTCCTGCTTCGGCCTCAACTCCCTCTTGGCCGCCCACCACGCGTCGTTGATGAGCCTGCCTTTGACCCTCCAGAACCTTTCGCTGAACAGTTTGGGTTGTCCACCGTCCCTGCCCCAAGGAAGCGCGTCCTTCATGCGGTTAGCCTCGGCGCGTTCCATGATCTTGCGGATGTCGTAGTTGTCGATGTTGTAGCCGGTGATGACGTCCGGATCCTCCGTCCTGACGAGGTCGGCGAAACCTGTGATGATCTCCTTCTCGGTCCCTGTGAGGGGCTGGCAGTTCCTGTACGAGTCGCCTTCCCCCACTACGGCGCATATCGTGTATATCACACCAGTCTCGATGCTGTTCTCGATGTCGAACGATAGGTACTTGAGACCTGGGTCGAAGGGGTCGATGTTCTCGAAAGAATCCATCTTCTCCACGAGATCGGTCCCGTAGGTCACGTCGACCGGCTCCCCCGTGACGCGGATGCAGGAGCCCATGTCGTTGTCGTAGAAGAAACGGTGCTGGAGCGAGACGTCCGAATAGAGCACGGGGTTGGTGCGACGGTACTTGTTGCGGTACTCGGAAACCTTCC
>JAFVET010000014.1 GCA_017475875.1 Candidatus Methanomethylophilaceae archaeon | reverse complement strand
GTGGGCCTCCCCGCTGTGTTCCCCGATCCCCACGCTCACCCCGGCCGAGATCCTGGTCGCGGATATCCCCACGATTCCGTCCCTGAAGCGCTGGGTCTCGCGAGTGGAGATGGTCTGTCCCGCGTACGGGAGGTAGAGGCGGTAAGCCAGGGATACCTGCAGGAGTTGTGATTCGGTCACGGTGCGGTAGGTGTCGTCCCCGTTGATGAACGGGCGCATGCGCGGCAGCGACATCGATATCTCAGCGTGGGGGTATCTGCGTTGGATCTCCGCGGCGTGCATCCCGCAACGGAGCGCGTCGTACCTGAAATCGGAAAGACCCAGCAGTGCACCGAACGCCACTCCCCTCATCCCTCCTTTCAGCGCCCTCTCCTGGGCGTTGAACCTGTACGAGAACACCCTCTTGTGTCCGAATGGGTGGAGTTCCGCATACCTTGCGGGATCGTACGTCTCCTGGAAGACGGTCACGTAGTCGGCTCCGGCGTCCCTCATGGTGCGGTATTCGTCGGAGTTCATGGGATACACCTCGAGGCCGACGGTGGAGAAGCGTTCCGCAGCCATCTCCACGCACATGGATATGTAGTCGGTCCCGGTCTTCGCACGCGACTCTCCGGTCAGGAGGAGGATGTCCTGAAGTCCTGTGGACGCGATGGAATCGAGTTCGGCGGCGACCATGTCCCGGTCCAGTTTCACACGGTTGATCCTGTTACAAGAGTTGAACCCGCAGTACACACAGCCGTTCTCGCAGTAGTTGGAAAGATAGAGTGGGGTGAAAAGACACACGGAGTTGCCGAAATGGCGACGTGTCGTCTCCCTTGCGGCGGAAGCCATCTCCTCCATCATGCCGGACGCCGCAGGCGACAGGAGCGCGGCGAACCCTTCGGGCGTATCGCAGGAGTCGATGGCTCTGCGCACGTCCGATTTGGTGTATGAATCGAAATCGATGGTGGATGCACGGGAAAGGACCTCGTCCATCGTGTCGCATCCGATGTCCTCCATTTCAGGGAAGTAGTCCACGGCATCGGTCGGGTATCTCGTCATCGCTCGTCCCTCAGGAACCCGGTGAGCGGGCTGGAAGCCTCCGCCCTGCCCTCGACGACGCGTCCCAATCCGGCCAGATAGGCCATGCGTCCCGCCTCTATCGCCGTTTTGAACGCGGATGCCATCAGGGGGATGTCGCGTGCCGTAGCAATCGCGGTGTTGGCCATGACCGCCGCACATCCCATCTCCATCGCCTCGCACGCCTGTGAAGGTCTGCCTATGCCAGCATCGACGATTATGGGGAGGTCGATCTCGTCCACGAGTATCTTCACGAAGTCGCGGGTCAGAAGGCCCTTGTTGCTTCCGATGGGGGCGCCAAGGGGCATGATCGCGGCCGCTCCCGCATCGGCCATGTCGCGGGCCGCGGTTAGGTCGGGCATCATGTACGGCATGGGGATGAAGCCCTCGTCCTTCAGCATGCCGACGGCTTTGATAGTCTGCACGTTGTCGGGGAACAGGTATTTCGAATCGCGTATGATCTCCACCTTGACGAAATCGCCGCACCCGAGCTCGCGGGCAAGACGCGCTATGCGCACCGCTTCCTCCGCGGTCCTCGCCCCGGACGTGTTCGGGAGGAGGGTCAGACCCTTCGGCATGTGGTCGAGGATGTTTCCCTCTCCGGCGGTGTTGGAGCGCCTGACGGCCAAAGTCGCCATTTCCACCCCGCCGTGGCGTATCACCTGCTCGGTCATGCCAAGGGAGAACTTGCCGGATCCGAGGATGAACCTCGAATTGAATTTCCTTCCGCCTATCTCGAGGAGATCTGTCATCGTCCCCGCCAACACAGCGGCCGGATTTACCTGTTCCTATCCACGGCAAGGGTTCCCGCTTATCCGCCGCCCACCAGGGACACGATCTCTACGACGTCCCCTTCGTTCACGGTGTGTTCGCCATAGTCGGAGCGGCGGACGACGGAACCGTTGATCTCGACGGCCGACCTCTTGGGGTCGTAACCCGCGACCTCGAAGAGGTCCATGACGGTCGAACCCTTGAACTCCCTTTCGTTTCCGTTGATTCTGATCTTCATAGGGCATCCCTGCTGACGTGCGGCCTGACTTTGAGGATGAGGTCCTTGAGGTCGTGGGTCGCCTTCTCCATGTCGGGTTTGGAGCACACCGCCGACACCACCGCGGCCGAATCCGCACCGGCCCTGATGACGTCCTGTATGTTGCCCATGTTTATCCCGCCGATCGCTACGACGGGGACCTTCACCGCCTCTTTGACCAGCATGACCATGTCGAGTCCGACCGCCTGTTTGGCATCGGGTTTGGTCGAGGTGCGGAACACGGAACCCACCCCGATGTAGTCGGCCCCGTCCTCTTCCGCCTGGATCGCCTGCTCCACGTCGTCCACGGAAACGCCGATGACCGCCTGCTCCCCGAGGATGTCTCTCGCATGACTCACAGGCAGGTCCGTCTGGCCCAGGTGGACCCCGTCCGCCCCCGAGGCGTAGGCCACGTCGACGCGGTCGTTGACGAAGAAGAACCTGCAGTACTCGTCGGCCAGTTCGCGGATGAGGGCCGCTTCCTCCAGCATGGGCCTTCCGTCGGCGTTCTTCATGCGGAGCTGGACCGCATCCGCGTTTCCGCGGTAGGCGGCCTCCGCTATTTTGTGTTCTGGAATCCCTCCAGCGAGTTGGGAGTCCGTCACGACGTAGAGGTCGAACATGCCTCCTCAGCGGAATCGGTGTTAAAAAACGTGTCGGAACGTGGAAAGGGGAGGGCCGGAGGCCCTCGTTGGTTGGAGAATCAGTTCTTCTTGTTCTTATGGTAGTAGTTGGCCGCAGCCGCGCCGCCTATGAGGGCGACGATTATGACGATGAGCCAGATGTAGTCGAAGAGCTTTCCATCGGAACCGGAACTGGAACTGCTGTCTGCGACCTTGTCGATGTTCTTCTGGATCTGGTTGGCCTGCGAGTCGGAGAGGTCCCCGTAGACCACGGTACCGATCTGGGTGAGGGGACTGTTCTCGTAGTAGTCGACGACGTAATCGACGGTCCAGTCACTGACCTGCGCGTAGCTCTCCTTGTTCAACAGGGATACGGACAGGTAGTCGGTCATGACGAAGACCTGGTCCTCGTTCTTCTGGCCGAGGACGTAAACCCGGTCCGACCCCGACATGTCGTCGCCGTTGGTGTGGAAGAAGCTCAGGATGGCCTGCTTCTCCTCGTCGGTCAGGTTGGCGATCCTGTCCTGGAGGGCATGCGTGACCGGTCTGAAGTCCTTCTCTTTGATGGCTTCGGCCACTGCGTCCCAGTCCATCTTGGATATCTTGTCGGCCAACGCCTTGTAGACGGATTCGACATCGATCGAGGAGAGGTCGGAGACGTCCACGGTCGGAATCGAGAAGTCGTCGAGAATCGGGAGGAAATCGATGGTCCTGATGGATTCGGCGAGTTTCTCGGTGTCGATGCTCTTTATGAAGTCGACGATGGCGTTGGTGTTCATGTGCTCGATCAGGGACAGGATGAGGTTGGTGGGATCGGCGGTCTGGTCGTTTCCGGCTGCGAGGGCGGGGCCATTCGCGTAGTTGGGTGAGCCGATGACGACGTATTCGAAATCGTTCTCGGTGGTCTCCTTCTTCGCCACGCCGCTGACTTTGAGAGTCACGTCCGCGAGGGGATTTTCCTTGGTGACGATCTCGATCTTTCCGGATTTGATCATGTCGTAGAGTCCGTCGTAGACGGAGTTGATGTAGTCCTTCTCGGACGGGCCGATGTATCCCGCGATGGCTTCGCCGATCTTCTTGGGGTACTGGATGTAGTTGGACGACTTCAGTTCGGTGACCTTGACGTCTGCATCGACGTTCCAGCTCTGGGCGCTGTTGTCCACCACGAGGCCTTCGGCCGTCAGTTTGATGCTGTCCGTTCCGCCGAGTGCGAACTCGTAGTTCGTCTTCTTGTAGGACATTGCGAGTTTTCCGTCTGTGATGGAGAACTCGACGGGGGACGTGATGGTGACGTCGGTGCGGCTGGTGACGCTGAGGTCTGTTCCGACGAGCTCGTTGCCGTTGAAATAGGTCGTGTCTCCGATGTATCCCTCGCTGACCAGGGAGATTCCGAACGTGAGGGTGCGCTCCTTGGTCTTAATGTCCGTGGTAGAGGAAGATCCGTCTACCGTGGATGTCAGGCTGTTCGCGCGCGCGGACCC
>JAFVET010000164.1 GCA_017475875.1 Candidatus Methanomethylophilaceae archaeon | reverse complement strand
GGTCTTCGCGAGCTCCTTATCCCCCGAACAGAACGTGACGTCGAATGCGTCCCCGTACAGGGTCTTCAAAGTATCTGGGAAGACGACCTTCTCCAACCCCGTGCACCCGGCGAAAGCCGATGCGTACACGGTCAGCACCGACCCGAGATCCACCGACCTGAAGTCGGTACGGCCCTCGAAAGCGCCCTCCGCGACCGAGGTGACGTCGAACGTGAGCCCACCGGCCGAGATCTGATCCGGAACGACCAGATCGACGACCGTCTCCGATGCCGCAGTGAGCCTCACCCTCATCGTGTCGAGGGCGACCACCTTGAACGTCAGGTCGCCCGCCACGATGACGGTGTTCTTGATTACGGAGCCGTCGAGGTACAGGTGTCCGCCGGATCCGGAGAACGTCCTGCCCTTGAGGTTCTTGACGGTCTCGCCCAGAATCTTCGATCCCTTGTGGAAGTCTACGTCGAAAGCACTCTTGTACAGGGTCGTCAGCGTGTCCGGGAAGACTACCCTCTCCAACCCGGTGCACCCGGCGAAAGCCGATGCGTACACAGTCAGCACCGACCCGAGGTCCACCGACTTAAGATCTGTATGGCCCTCGAAGGCGCCCACCGCGACGGAGGTGACTTCGAAAGTCAGCCCTCCGGCCGAGATCTGATCCGGGACGACCAGATCGATCACCGCGTCCGTCCCCGCGGTGAGCCTCGCCCTCATCGTGTCGAGGCTGATGACCTTGAACGTCAGGTCGCCGGAAACGATTACTGTGTTCTTCACCACGGAGCCGTCGAGGTACAGGTGCCCCCCGGACCCCGAGAACGTCTTTCCCGCGAGGTTCTTGGCGTTCTCGACGAGGACCTTGGAACCTTTGTGGAAGTCGACGTCGAATGAGTTCTTGTACAGGGTCGTCAGGGTGTCCGGGAAGACGACCCTCTCCAACCCGGTGCACCCAGCGAACGCCGAGACGTACAACGTGGTCACCGAGCCGAGGTCCACCGACCTGAGGTCGGTGCGGCCCTCCAAGGCACCCTTGCCGACCGACGTCACGTTGAATGTGAATCCGCCGGCGGTGATCGTGGATGGGACGACGAGGTCAACGATCTCCGGCGACGCATAGGTGAGCCTCGCCTTCCTGTTGTCGAAATCCACAACCTTGAACTTCATCCCGTCCTTCTGCAGGACGGTCCCGTCCTTTATCGAACCGACCTTGTAGAGGACGCCGTCGCCACCGACGAACGTCCCGTCGCGGAGGTAAGGCGCATAGGTGATCTCCTTCGAACCGTCCACGAAGGCTACGTCGAACGAACTGGTGTAGACCGTCTTGGTCACATCGGAGAACCTGACCTCCTCCAACCCTGTGCATCCCGCGAACGCCGAACGGTACACGGTGGTCGTGGCCCCGAGGTCCACCGACCTGAGTTCCGTGCAACCCTCGAAGGCACCCTCCGCGACGGATGTGACGTCGAAGGCGAGTCCCCCGGCCGAGACTATGATCGGAACCACGAGTTCTGTGATGGCATCGGACGCTCCCGTGAGGGAGAGACGGGTCGGGGCCATGTTGACGACCTTGAACGTCAGACCACCCGCCTTCACCACGGTGTTCTTCACGACCGAACCCTCGACGTAGAGGTCGCCGACGGTTCCCGAGAAGACCTTGCCCTTCAGGGAGCCGGCCGTCGCTGAGAGATCGTTGCTGCCCTTGTGAAAGGAAGTGTCGAACGCGGTCGCGGCGACGCTTGCGAGCGTCGACGGGAACGATATCCTCTCGATCGCGCATCCCGCGAACGCCGCGTCGCCTATGGACGTGACCGCGAACTCCAGCCCCTCGTACACGACTGACGACGGGATCCCGACGTCTCTGACATCGGATTCCGGGCCGACGACGGAGACCGTCGCTGGGTCCAGATTCGACACCTCGTAGACCAGACCGCCGTCCGCGAAAAGATCGCCTACGGAAACGGGGTCCTCGTACCTGTACAGTGTCATGTCGCCTGAACCGACGTACGTATGCCCGGGCAGCTCGCTGTAAATCAGCTCCCTGTCCCCGTCGTGGAATGTCAGGTCGGCGAAGGCGTCGGTTCCGATGGAGGTGACGGAACCGGGAATGGTCACGGACACCAGACCGTCGCAGTAGGCGAACGCGTAATCGCCGATGGATGTGACGGAACCGGGAATCTCGACGGACATGAGGGACCTGCAGCTCAGGAACGCGTTGCCACCTATCGACTTGACCGAATCGGGGATGACCACCGATTCCAACGAGTTGCAATTGAAGAACGCGTTCTCACCGATGGACCCGATACCCCTGCCGATGACCACCGATTCCAAACCGTTGCAATAGTAGAACACGCCGTTCCCCATGAAGGTGACGGAATCGGGGATGACCATTGTCTTGAACGAGGTGCATCCGTCGAACGCGAAGCCGCCTATCGACTTGACTGAACCTGGAATCGTAATGGACGGGAGAGAAGTGCACCCTGCGAACGCGGAGGCTCCTATCGACGTGACGGAACCTGGGATGGAGACCGTCGAGATCGCGTAGCAACCTACGAAAGCGTAACTTCCGATGGAGGTGACACCTTCGGAAACAGTCACGGTCTTCACGGTCTTCTTGTCGTGCCATGGCGAAAGGGTGGTGGCCCAGTCGTAATCGTACATGGGTCCCTGGCCTTCGATGGTCAGATGGCCGCTCGAATCCAGCACCCAGGTCAGGTTTTCTCCACAGGACCCGGTAGTGTCTCCAGCCGATTCGTCGGATGCGAGCAGAACGACCGCGGAACCTGCGACCAGCAGTGCCGTCAGGACTGCGACAAGGGCGCGCGAGGACATCGGGATCTTTCCCCAAGCCCCGGACTCGGGCGTGTGTGCAATTGACGGGGGCGAAGCGGCAGGCGTCGACATGACGCTGGAACGGTGTTGTGCTTATAAAAGTGGCAGAATTGTATCAAAACGGGTTTTAACACGTCCCAGCGGACCGATCCGATGCGTGGTACGAAGGTATGGAATCGGAGGTGTGGCCAAGAGCGTTCGTGTGGGAGAGCTACTGCACAAACGGGCGTGAAACCAGAGAATCGTACGAATCCGTATCGGGACAAACACATCGAAAAGCGAAGATAGGAAAAATGGCGCCGCCGCACGGATTTGAACCGAGGACCTTGTGATTAACAGTCACACGCTCTACCTACTGAGCTACAGCGGCCTAGTGAACCGTTGATTGAGGGTTTGGTATAAAAACAGATTGTTTGGTCGATTCCTTTAAGAGTCGCGGAATCGGCCAAACAGCTTCAAAAACGACTCTAACAAGCCCAAACAACTGTCTCTGACCAGAAAACTTAACCTAGCGATCGCGGTAAGCACCCACATGTCCCCGAAGATCCTTGCGGCCGTGGCACTCATCGCCGTGCTCGCAATCGTTGGAGGTTGCCTTCTGTTCATGCACACGCGGAACGACGAAGGTCCCGATCCGACCGACACCGAGGACCAGCCGGGAACGGGGGAAACGGCGACCACCATGTACATCACCGTGAACGGCACCAGGCTCCAGGTGGAACTTTCCGACAACTCGTCGGCCAAGGCCCTAACATCCAAGCTCGAGTCGGGGGACCTGACCTTGGACATGGAGGACTACGGCGGGTTCGAGAAGTCCGGCCGCCTCGGATTCACGCTTCCGAGGAACGACGTCCCGTTGGACACCGTGTCCGGCGACGTCATCCTCTATCAGGGGAGCGTGCTCGCCATCTACTACGACAGGAACAGCTATTCCCTGACCCCGATAGGCCATGTCGTTGACCCAGACCCGTCGGGACTCAGAGAGCTGCTGGGGTCCGGAGACGTGACCGTGACGCTGTCGCTCCGCCGATGGACGCCCTCGGACTCAGCCTTTGTATGTGACGAGATCGCCGTAGATCGTGGTCCAATCGTCCTTCATCGAAATCGGCACCCATCCATACTGGTCGCACAGCGAGTACATCCTGTCGGCCTTGCCCAGGTTTCCGTTCTCCCGCTCGGTGTCGTCGCAGCACAGCATGAACGCCATGCTCCTGTAGGAGTTGTCCGTGATGGTGTACATGGCCATGTTGGCGTCACCGGTCGTGTTTCCGAATGAGAGTACCGGTTGGGCCCCGATCTCCCTGATGATTGCCGTGGTCTTGTTCATCTTGAGGTTCTTGATGAGGAAATCTCCGCCGAGAACGGCCTCGTCGTCGGATGCGAAAGTGTAGTCCAGACCTTCCTCGCCGGCCTGGTGCGTCGCGACGACGCTCTCGTCGGAACCTATGATCAGGTTGTTGGGGACCGCCACATCGGAACCGTTGACGATGGAACGGACGATGAAACGGTCGGTACCGCTTACGATGTACACCGTGAAACCGTTGCCCTGAAGGTACTCGATCACCTGCTTCATGGGCAGGTACCATCCATCCCCACGTAGCATACCGTCGTAACTCGGCATGGGAAGCCCCTTGAACGCCTGGATGTACGCGTCGAACTGCTCGATGGTCATGCCTGCGAACGCAGAGGCTACGGCCTGCCCATGCTCCACGGGGAGTTCCGGGAACGACTTTCCGGTCTCGTTCTGTTCCACGATCTTGTTGGCGACGGCTTTCTCGAAGTCCGTGGCCCGGTCGATGTAGTCCGGGTCCTGGAGGACGCGATAAACCAGGAGGGTGTAGTCGAAGTAGTTGGGATCCGTCTCGCAGAACAACGTCCCGTCGAAATCGAACACGGCTATGCGGGACGCGACGGGGATAAAATCGTCGCTACCCTCATCAGTCACGTTCTGGACGTACGTCACCAGCTTGTCCTTCGCCTCGGAGCCATCCGCCCAGTACGAAAGCGTCCCAGCACCGGAGACCCGCTCTTCCACGTCCTCGTGCTGCGCCGTCAGAGCGACGGCGCTCACCGCGACGAGCAACACCACGGCGACCGCAGTGACCGCGCGCCAGACCTTTACCTCGTTGTCGACCATAAGATGACCATCCCGGTTACTTCCCGTAAGCCGAGAGCATCATACTTAGCCTTTTTCCGCCGTTGCGCGGTCCGAGGATACGTTAATCCCCACGACCCCTCCGAGGGCCAACGCCAGACAGAGGTATCCGAGCACCCCGGGCCCGTTGTCGAACACCAATATGTCCATCAGCGAGGCACCGACGACCCCCACCCCCACCCATACGGCGTAACTTGCCCCGACCGGCAGACCCCTCTTGAGGCCGCCGTTGAGCAGGAGCGTCCCGATGATGCTGAACACGAACCCGACGGAGAACGTCAGCAGGTCGGACAGCCCGTCGGCCATCCCCATCAACGTGGTGTACGTCGCCTCCACTATACCCCCTGCGAGGACCCAAGACCATGCTTTGTCCATCTCATCCCTCCAGAAGGTACAGCCCGACGACACCGACCAGGATCATCCCGAGGAACAGCACCGTCTTCCCGTCGAACGGGTCGTAGTAGACGTACCTGCCGACCGCCACCGTCATCACGGTCCCGATGCTGACCCATACCGCGTACGCGACGCTCACGGGTATGTCGCCCCCGGTGGCCAGGGAAAGGCACGCGGGTCCGATAATCATGAAAAGAACCACTACGGCCCCCCACCGGTATTGATGAGTGCTATTGTAGCGTTTCAACGACACCACCCACACCGGCTCCAGCAATCCCGCGAGAACCACCCATCCGAACGCCAAATCCAACCTACCACCGCTCCGCGAGTCTAGTCAACCTCGTTTGTGGATTAAAGTGATTTCCCATTATGTAAATATATTTTCTGATAGTGAATTAAGGAAATATGCTTGCCGATACTGCTCGCCGACAATCAACAACGTTATCAACAGAAAGGAAATGGGTACTCCCCATGCCAGAGGTCCGCATAGTGGTCGTGGGAGCGAAATTCGAAGGGAACGTCGGCGCGATAGCCCGCTCCATGGCCAATTTCGATCTGAAGGAGCTGTATCTCGTGAACCCGTGCGAGATAGGCGACGACGCCTACCGCAGATCGAAGCACGGTTCGTCCATCCTGGATGACGTGCACATCGTGACCAGCCTCGAGGAAGCGGTCAAAGACTGCTTCCTCGTGGTCGGCACCAGCGGCGTCACGACCAAGGGCGACCGCAACTACACGCGCGTCCCCGTCCCCGTCAGGGAGTTCGCCCAGCACCGCAGGGGATACCCGGAAAGGATCGCCGTGGTGTTCGGGAGAGAGGACATAGGGCTCCTCCAGGACGAGCTGAACATGTGCGACGTCCTGATCACGATCCCGTCGAGCGACGAGTATCCGATCCTGAACCTCTCCCATGCTGCAAACATAGTGATGTACGAGTTCTTCCAGGCCGAGACCGAATACCGCAGACCCGAACCCGCGGACAGGGACGAGAAGGAACGCATGTTCGACTTCTTCGCGGACCTGATGGACGCCATCGAGTACCCCCAAACCCGCAGGGACATGACCAAGGTCATGTTCAGGCGCATGATGGGACGTTCGGTCCCCACCAAATACGAGTACAACACCATAATGGGCGTCTTCGGCGACGCGGCGAAGATCATCCGTCACGGGAAGCCGTGGGAGAAGAAGTGACCGCGACCACAGGCAGGAACACCAGGACCCTGGTGTCGTCCTGATCCTTCCTGTAGACGAAATCGGGAAGAGACCCTATGCGGTCGACGACCGCGTTGGTTATCTGTTGGATCTCATAGTCGTTGTATCCTGAGCTGACCATCACCACCGGCATGCCGGCTTCTGTGTCCGTAGGGAACACGCCCCCGTCGAGGGCCCTCCCCACCGCGTCCGCCGGGTCGAGCCCGGTGGTGTACGAATATGTGTAGATGTGACGCGACAGGGTGCTGAGGATCGGTCCCTCGCTGAGGTCGGCGATGTTCTTGAGCATGAACGCGAGGACGTTGCTGGAGACGTTCATCACCTGGTTCACCTTGCGGGTCGATTCGTTCTCCACCAACGTCTGCAGGTCGAACAGCACCGTGCGGTCCGACCTGGGTATGAGGTTCCTCATCACCCTGAACGCGGTGTCCCTGCGGTCCTGCTCCTGGCCGAACGGCACCGTCAGGACGGTGATCGGGATGCATCCCGCCTCACGGGCGTAATCGATGATGTACGGGACGATGGCGGAACCGGAGGTGCCGCCCAGGGCCACGAGTATGACCGCGACGCGGAAACCGCGCATGGACTCCACGAGGCCGGAGTGCTTCTCCTCCATCGTCTCCTCAATGGGCCTGACCAGGATCTGCAACCCATCCTCGGTCTTTTCTATCGTTTTATCCGCGTTGACGTAGACGATGTCCATGCCGACACGTCCGGAGACGCCGGACACCATCCTGGCCGCGGCTCCGCCGCAGGCGATGAGGATGGAACCGCGCATCGGACGCCTCCCCCGGGTACGTGACGGGCCTGCTCGAAACGAACGGAAACGACACGACCGTCACAACCCGATGGACGGTCTTCGGCGAACACAGACCTGGACATTTACGGTGGTACCGATGTTCGGTGCGGTATTTATATAGACCCGTAGGGCCACACCTTTTTCCGTATTCTCGGTCGCTGATTTGCCGAATACCGTTGTTTTGTCGGGACGGCTTCCTCGTCCCAAACCGATCAGATGATTGCTGCTCACAAACTACCGAACGATTTGCCTACAAACTACCGAACGGAATAACTGACGTGATCAGTTGCCCGTGAAATACATGCCTCGGATCGTCGAAACAGCGGAGCGCTGCAACCCACGACAAGTACGTGGAAAAGCAAAGATTCCCATGTGGGGTCCTGAAAACAGCCTTGTAGCGCCGATCCGCCCTCGTTCCCCGAGGATCGAACGCAGGTACT
>JAFVET010000013.1 GCA_017475875.1 Candidatus Methanomethylophilaceae archaeon | reverse complement strand
CATCGATGCCAACGGTATCATCAATGTCACCGCGAAGGACATGGGCACCGGAAAGGAGCAGAAGATCACCATCGCATCCTCCAACAAGCTCAGCAAGGAGGAGATCGACCAGATGGTCAAGCAGGCCGAGCAGTTCGCCGACGCGGACAAGAAGAAGATGGAGCTCGTCGAGGCCCACAACCAGGCCGAGACCACCGTCTACACCGTCCGCAAGTCCCTCGACGAGCTCGGGGACAAGGTCTCCCAGGACGAGAGGGCCAAGGTCGAGGCCGCGGTCAACGACCTGGAAGCCGCCAACAAGGGCAACGACACCGACGATATCAAAAAGAAGATCGACGAGGTCATGAAGGTCATGGGCCCCATCAGCCAGAGGGTCTACGAGGAGGTCTCCAAGCAGCAGGCCTCCGCGGGCGGCGCACAGCAGTCGCAGCAGCAGACCGGAGGCCAGGCCTCCCAGGAATCCGCCAAGGGCGACTACGTCGACGCCGATTACAAGATCGTCGACGACTGAATCGGAAGGTAATCGGTATGCCAAGGGACTACTACGAGATACTCGGTGTCGAGAAGACCGCAGATGCCGACACCATAAAGAAGGCATACAGGTCGCTGGCCAAGAAGTATCACCCGGACGTGTCCACGGACCCCAAGGAGGTCGCGGAGGCCAAGTTCAAGGAGATCTCCGAGGCATACGAGGTGCTTTCCGATCCGGAGAAGCGGAAGCTCTACGACCAGTACGGCCACGAAGGCGTCAGCCAACAGTTCGGACAGGACGGATTCCAATGGTCCGACTTCACCCGGGCGGACGACATTAGCGACATCTTCGGAGACTTCTTCGGGGGCATGTTCGGCGGAGGCCGGCGCTCCCGGAGCTCCCCCAACCAGGGGGAGTCCCTGGTCTACGACCTGGAGGTCACGCTGAAGGACGTGCTTAACGGGAAATCCGAGAACATCGACGTCCCACGCTCCGTCCAGTGTTCCGCATGCAACGGGACCGGAGGCAAGGGCGGCAAGGTCAACACCTGCCGTACCTGCGGAGGGCAGGGCCAGGTGCAGTCCGTCCAGAGGACCCCGTTCGGCAACATGATGTCCGTCAGGGACTGCCCCGACTGCCGCGGGCGCGGGAAGACCTTCGCGGAGAAGTGTCCCGACTGTCGCGGATCCGGGCGCATAACCAAGGAAGCCCACATCTCCCTCAACATCCCGAAGGGGATCGAGGACGGCATGAGGCTCAGGGTCACCGGGGAGGGGAACGCCGGATACAACGGCGGTCCGTCCGGGGACCTCTTCGTGAACATCCACGTAAGGGACGACAAGGTGTTTCAGCGCGACGGAAGCAACCTGTGGACCGGCATAACCACATCCTATCCCAAGCTGGTCCTCGGTGGCGAGGAGATCGTCAGCACCCTCGAGGGTGAGAAGGTTTCTCTCCGCATCCCTGCGGGGACCGCCGTCGGAACGGTTCTCCGCATCTCCGGGAAAGGTCTGCCGAGGCTCAACTCTACAACGAGGGGGGACCTCCTGGTCAGGGTGTCGGTCGACGTGCCCAAGAAGGTGTCGGAGGAGCAGAAGGAGCTCCTGATGAAACTCGATGCCGCCGCCGGTACCAAGACATCCAAGAAGAAGAGCGCCTTCAACAAGTTCAAAACATGACCAAACAGGGCTTCGGCCCTTTTCTTATATATTCTTCAAGAAACGGATGTCGAAGAGACGTCGACAACGGTTTCTCCATCCATCCAAGGTCGTTTTTCAGACTATTTCAGATAAATCCCTTCCTGGTTCGAACATTGATGGCCGATCGGTTCAGAGGACACGGTCAGGATAGGTCTTTTCCATCTCCGGGGATCAACCCGATGCCGGGATGTGACGTCGTTCGGCATGTTCCATTCCTTGTGATACAGCCGGAGGAGGGGGCGTATTCATCGAACCCGCCGTCCATAGTGCTGCTGGACAGGAACAAGTTCAGGTTCAGCAACCTCGACGAGGCCATCACCTTCGCCAAGGAGCGCTTTGGCGAATTGGCATCGAAGGACGTCGCCAGATCCTGGGCCACCAACGTGGTCGTGGATTACGACGTGATCAAGAAGACGTACGGGACCAGTGATTCGGGCAACGTCGTATCGGAGGTCAAGGTGGTCGCGAGGGCCACCGGCAAGCCGGACCTGACCGCGATATGCTCATCACCAAGCCGTCGGACGGTTCCGTCCGGCGGCGAAAACCATTTTCACAGAATCCGTTTCATTCCTCACTTGCCGACCGGTTCCGTAGATTCTTCGCTTTCGTCGGTTGGAGGCTGTCTGTTCGGAGAAGACGTGAAAAAGAAGGGAAGAGGTTTTGTCCGGTTCGGAAGCGGGATCATCCGAAAAGACCCTTGCTGAGGTATCTGTCTCCTCTGTCCGGAAACACCGTCACTATGTTGCCGGATTCGATCGTCCTGCCGAGTTTCATGACCGCGGCCATGGCCGCACCGGACGACTGGCCCGCAATGAGCCCCTCTTTCCGTGCGAGTTCGCGGCACATGTCGAACGCCTCCCGGTCGCTGACCTTGAACACCAGGTCGATCAGGGACGTGTCCATCGTGCTCGCGATGAAATCGTTGCCTATCCCCTCTATCTCGTAAGGGGAGCTCTCCCCTCCGCCGATGATGGAACCGATCGGGTCGGCTAGGACACCTTTGATCCGTGGATCCCTGCTTTTCAGGTAGCCGACCACTCCCGAGAACGTCCCGCCGCTCCCGGCACCCATCACGGCATAGTCGATCCTCCCGTCGAGGTCCCTGTATATCTCGGGACCCGTGGTCTCGAAATGGCAGCGCGGGTTGCTCATGTTCTCGAACTGCTTCAACGAGACCGCTCCCGGTATCCTCTCCTTGATCCTCTCGGCTTCGGCGACGGCACCCAGCATCCCTTCTTCCTTGGGGGTGTTGACTATCTCCGCACCGAGGGCCCTCATTATCTTCTGTTTCTCCTCGGAGAACTTGGTGGGTACGGTGAACACGACCCTGTACCCCCTGTCCAGGGCGGCCAGGGCCAGTCCGATGCCCGTGTTGCCCGCGGTGGCCTCGACTATGGTCGACCCCTCTTTGAGCAGACCCTTTTCCTCGGCATCCCTGACCATGTACTGCCCGACACGGTCCTTCACGCTGCCCGCGGGGTTGTCCATCTCCAGTTTGGCGAAGGCCCTCACCCCTTCCGGAAGGCCCATGCAGGTGAGCTCGACGATCGGCGTCTCCCCGATCATCTCCTTTACGGAACCGTACAGCGTCATGCCCTTCTGGACTCCCTTATCGCATTGTCGAGGTCGCGGATCAGGTCGTCCGCGGATTCCAGTCCTGGTGACAGGCGGATCAGTCCGTCGGTGATCCCGACCTTCCTGCGGATGTCCTCGGGTATGGACGCGTGGGTCATCGTGGACGGATGGCATACGAGTGATTCGACCCCTCCGAGGCTCTCGGCCAGCGTGATGAGGTCCAGTGACTCGAAGAACCTGCCCAGGTCGTGTCCCGGTCCGAGCTCGAAGGAGAGCATGGCACCTGCCTCCTTGGCCTGTTTCCTGCTGACTTCATACCCCGGATCGGATTCTAATCCGGGATAGTACACTTTGGACACATCAGGGCTTTCGACCAGGTATTCAGCCAGACGTTTCGCGTTCTCCACATGCCTGTCCATCCTCACGGACAGCGTCTTGATGCCTCTGATGAGGAGGAACGAATCGAACGGCTGAAGGATTCCACCGATCGCGTTCTGGAGGAACGCCAGCCTGTCAGCTGTCTCTGCGTCTTTGACGACGACGAGTCCGGCCACCAGGTCGCTGTGGCCACCGAGATATTTCGTTCCGCTGTGGACCACGATGTCCGCACCGAGTTCCAGCGGCCTCTGGAGATACGGGGTCATGAACGTGTTGTCCACGATGACGTCGACCCCTTTCCTATGGGCGACCTCGGAGAACGCTGCGATGTCCGTCACGGCCATGAGCGGGTTTGCCGGGCTTTCCAGGAGGATGGCCTTCACATCGTCCGATATGGCCTTCTCCAAATCGGCAGGGTCCTCCGAATCCAATATCGTGTATCCGATTCCGAAGTTTTTGAACACCTTGTCGAGCACACGGAACGTTCCGCCGTATACGTTCCTGGAGATGAGTATCCTGTCCCCCGTCTTGTAAAGGGACAGAACCGTGGATATCGCAGCCATTCCGGATGCGAAAGCGAACCCGGCCGTTCCACACTCTAGTTCCGCCACGAGGTCCTCGAGGGCTTTCCTGGTCGGATTTCCGGTGCGCGAGTATTCGAATCCCCTGTTCTTCCCAAGGCCGTCCTGCTTGAACGTGGATGTCTGGTATATGGGGACGTTCACTGCTCCGGTGGTCTCGTCTATCTGTCCGCCGCCATGTATGACGGTCGTTTCTATCGCGTATTTTCTCAGGTCGATGTCATGGTCCATGACCCTCGAATTATGCACCATATATTTTACCATTTTCATATATGAAATAAGTAATTGAAATTGTCGGAAAACGATGCGAGTCCGCCGATGTTCCGATTGATGGCTTCCTGTTCAGAATTCCCGTGTCCGGATGTTTTCCATTATCACTTTCAACCAGTTGCCGTGACATCACACCCGAGGGGATGCGATGACAGATGCCTGTGATGAGAAGGTCACATGGTGAACGGCACGGCCCTCAACGAGGTATCCACCGTTTTGTTCCCATGGACGAAGTCGTCTTTTCCACATCGGCAAGAGGATTCCCCCACATCTCGGAACTGTGCCGGATAACGTGTTCAGGGAGGAGGACCTAATGGACGTGTTTACAGATTGACGGAGCCAGGTCATGTCCCATAGGTGGCTGTTCGGGAAGTCATTGCAGGATCTCACCCAAGGCACTGGACGGATGGAATACCCTGTGGTGCAGTGCAGGGGCAGATGCGATAGGCGGATCTGCGCGTGTACGCGTACATCGTCACGAAATACGCTGCCTGGATGTGTTGGGAAGGTTCAGCAGGAAATTATCCAACGGTCCCTCCAGGTTGCTTCGATCAGATGTCGCAGAAAATGTCGCAATGTAACGTGACCAGGCATCAACGAGTCATTTTGATTAGAAATGGCGCCGAGGGAGAGATTCGAACTCCCGAGGATTACTCCAGCGGTTTTCGAGACCGCCGCCATACCGGGCTTGGCTACCTCGGCCTGCTTAGGGCTATCTTGAATCCATATTTAAGTATGCCCATGGTTCTGTTAGCAGGTTCCGGCCGGATGACGGCCCGTCGGCGCAGCCGGCCCTTTCGCGCCCAGCCGTACACATCGATGTGCGAGGCTCGGACAACGGCTCCGCATCGTCCCTTTCCGATCTTAAGCCGATGGGAGCACGGATCGTTTCCGTCACGGGAAGGTATGTTGGACAAGTGTATTTTATCATAGAATGGATGCATGGCCCATGAATTTCAGATTGGCAGTTGTTGCGGCCATGGCCACAACGATGTTGTTGGTCACACCGTTCCTGCCTTCCGTGGTCGCCGAAGGCGAGGAGGGGACCTACGGGGCATACCATGAGCTCAGGATGGAAGACATCGACGAGTTCATGGAAAGTCTCACGGGAATGACCGTACAGGAGATTCTCGACATGTTGTTTCAGGCCGAAGGATACGACATTCATCTGAAACCCGCCATCAATTCCGGATTGGCCGTCAAGAGGGTCACCGATTCCGACAAGGACTCCGTCACCATCCGCGACATGGTGTCGGGTTACCTCGAATTCGACCTGTCCGGGTACGCTTCGGGGTCGTTCCCCAAGGCCGGGCATTACGAGGCGGCCGACGGAGAGGATTCCAACGCCTTCATCGAGAGGGTGTTCACAAAGACCCCCGACCGTGAATCCAGGATGGTCGACGTCACCACTTCCCTGTCGGTCTATGTCGATCTGGAATCGGAGACGTACATCGACAGGAACACGGGCGAGTACGACGACACATCGGTGTCTATGAAGGTTGTGATCCTGAACGACGGAAGCGGCAACATCAACATCCAGACCGATGAGGACGGGCTGACCATGGACATCGCATACGAGAAATACGAGGAGTCGAACAACGGTTACGTCAGCCTGGGCCTTGAACTGACCTCCGACGGCATCAAGGTGCTGTCCGAAGAGGAATCGTGGGAGTGCAGGCCTACGATTGACAGCCACTTCGCAGAGACCAAGGTGTCGTCCGATTTCGCGGGGAACGTATGGACGTTGTTCAGGAACGCCATAGGACTCGACGAAAAGGAGAGGCTGGTGCTGCCAGAACTCATCCTGAACATCATCCGTTCCACGAACAGGACGTTGGACCTGTTCGACACCTTGAATTCGCTGACGAGTACCAAGTTCACGGACCTGGTCTTCACGGGCGATTTCAAGATGTCGAAGGGTCAGGACGAGTATGGGAACGAATACGTCCAGGTGTCCGTCAACAGCGGGGAGGAGATCTCGGAGATGAAGTTCTGGCTCGGGGCCTACACTTTGGATGTGGCGAACGCCTTGGCCATGGTGCCATCGGACATCATCTCGGAAGACGACAAGCTTCTGTTCGGCGTCGCTTTGGCCGTTGTCGGCCTGGACACCATATACGTCGGCGACATCTCCTGGGACACGGTGACGGAGATGAAGATCAACGAGATCAGCAGCAAGGTCGACCGGGAGATCGAACGCCAAGAGGCCTACGATTTCAAGATGCCTCTGGCATATCTCGCCGTAGCTATTACGATCCTGGTGCTCGGCATCGGCGCGGCCGTCTACATGTGGAGGTGCGGGGAATGAAAATGACCCCTGAGCTGGAACGTGCCATCGGGATGTGGGGCATCGCGCTGTGCGTGCTCGCTGCCGCGGCCGGATGGATGTTCATGAGGTTCGGACAGGCATGGTCCGTCGCCGACCTTCCGGAATCGGGCAACGTGGTGTACATAGTCCCTGCCTACATCATATCCGAGATCGCCATGATCCCGCTGGGTGCCAAGCTGGCGGACATGTGGGGATGCAAGCGCGCCGTCCTGCCCGGGCTGTTCCTGTTCGTCGTCGGCGCCATGCTCTGCGTGGTTTCCGTATCCGTCGAGATGCTCATCACGTTCAGGTTGGTCATGGGACTTGGGGGAGGGCTGCTGCTCGGACTCGCGTTCACATCCGTAGGAAGGTATTACGAGAAGGGGGCTAGGGGCAAGTGCCACGAGCTGATGACGGCGGCCTTCGCGATAGGCTCCCTGTTCGGCACGGCCGTCGGCTATTTCTTCGTGGAGAACTTCAACTGGAGGATGGGTTTCGTCATCCTGAGCATCGCCGTGATGATCGGATCGGCCATCGCATACAGGTTCCTCCCCCGGGACCAGGGGGAAGGCGTCAGGATGGATCCCGTGAACACGGTCCTGGTCGTGGCGCTGTTCGGGGTTGCGGCGTTTTATTCGCAGGAGGTGAACGTCGATTTCGAGCTGATAAGCTGGCCTTCCCTGGCGTTCATCGCCGTGATCGTGGCTCTTCTGGTGGCCGCGATGCGCAATTCGAAGACCTCTCCGAATCCCCTGATACCCAGGGGCGTCACCGTGATGGAGAAGAAGATGATCTTCCTGATGTTCGCGTTCAGTATGTGCGGGCTAGGTCTCATCCAATACTTCTTCAAACTCTATCTCGTGTACTACGAGTTCGACATATACGTCGCGAGCATGATGTTCGCCCTCCTCATCGCGGGGGCCGCAGGACCGTCCATACTCGGTTCGAGGAAGGTCCTGAAGACCGGTGTGAGGCCCTGGATAGTCGTCGGAGCCGTATTGGTCACCGTAGCGCTCGTCCTCACCCATTTCATCGCGGACAAAGGCGTCGCCCAGTTCGGGCTGTCCCTGTTCATGTTCGGCCTCGGGCTGGGGTGCATCGTCACACAGCTGATCATCTCGTTGCAGTCCTTCACGCCGAGGGAGAAGATGGGCCAGCATACCGGAAACCTGATGGCCGTCCGCATGGCGGGGATCGTGGTGGGCAACGCGTTCGTGGGCGCATACATGCAGGAGGTCAAGCAGAGCGGACACGTCACCGACGTCATAGACATATCCGCTACTAGCGACCTGCTCGGTTCCATAGCCCAGCACATCCTGGGGGAGGTATCGTACGCTGCGAACGCGTTGAACGACGGTTTCACCGTGTCCGTGGTGATCATGGCGGTCGTCACCGCCCTGCTCGCCGTCGTGGCGTTCACCCTCGGGGATGACGACAAGCTGCAGGAGTGATCCCGTCGGACCCGCCCCCGGGAACGGGGGCCTTCCGGCAGGTCCCTCCGGCCACCAGCCGTGTCGACGCGGTTCGTGGACCATACCTATCCTTAAATACGATTGGTATAATCGGTCTTCAGCCTCGCCGCCTAGATATGATTCGGAGGATCAAACTATGGCAAGAATGCACACAAGAAGAAAGGGTAAATCCAGTTCCAAGCACCCCATGGTCTCCGAGAATCCCGAGTGGGTCCCTCTTACTGCCACCGAAATAGAGGACCTTATCGTGACTCTCGCCAAGGACGGTAACGTCTCGGCCAAGATCGGACTCATCCTCAGGGACCAGTACGGTGTCCCCGACGTTAAGCTCGCAACCGGCAAGACCATCACCGCCATCATGGAGGAAAAGGGCGTTTCACCTTCTCTTCCCGAGGACCTGTCCAACCTGATGAGGCGTGCGATCGACCTCAACGTCCACCTCAGGGACAACCCTGGAGACGTCTCCAACAAGAGGGGTCTCAACCTTATCGAGGCCAAAATCAGGAGGCTCGAGAGTTACTACAAGAGGAACGGAGTTCTTCCCGAAGACTG
>JAFVET010000163.1 GCA_017475875.1 Candidatus Methanomethylophilaceae archaeon | reverse complement strand
GAACAGGATGATGACGGCGCAAGCGATGCGCAGGTATCCCTTCTCGTCCTTGTAGCGGTTGGAGAAGAACTCCGGCACGGTAAGCGCGTTGCCTGCGACGACGGAGTGCTTCCTGAGCTTCTTGGCCACGAAGAGCCAGGAGAGGTACGATCCAGCTGCCAGGCCGATGCCTATCCAGGCCTCGCCGAGTCCGAGCAGCATGACCACCCCGGGCAGACCCATGAGCATCCAGCTGCTCATATCGGAGGCCTGCGCCGAGAGTGCGGTGACATAGGGGTTCATCGCCCTTCCGCCGAGGAAGTAATCCTCCATCCCGTGCGAGCGCTTGTAGAAGTAGAAACCTACGCCCAGCACGACGATGAAGTAGACGATGAACGCCGCCAGTACAGCGTAATCCATGATATCGCCACGAAATCTCCTATCTCATAGAAAAAGGATATGTGTAAAACGATGGCTTCCGCAGCGTTTTTCGAAGCGGTGTTCTCCTCTTTCGCAGCGTACGAATCGGTCAAATATCATATACCGCCCCCTCTTATGGGGTCGTGATCAACATGGTTGACGAAAAGGCCATTCAGGAAGCGCAGGAGAAGTTCGGAAAACTCCTGAGGAAGCAGCTCGAGAGGGTCGAGGTGCTCAAAGGCGAGGGCGACTGGGTCGACTACTCGAAACTCGACAAGCTCATCATCGGGGTCTGCGGAGGAGACGGAATCGGGCCGTACATCTGTGCTTCGGCCCAGAAGGTCATGGAGTTCCTGCTCGCGGACAAGATCAAGGCCGGGAAGGTCGAGATCAGACAGATCGACGGTCTCACCATAGAGAGGAGGGTCGAGGTGATGAAGGCGATCCCGGACGACACGCTCGCGGAGCTCAAGAAGTGTCACGTCATCCTCAAGGGACCTACTACCACCCCCAAGAAAGGCGACCCCTGGCCCAACATCGAGAGCGCCAACGTCGCCATGAGGAAGGAACTCGACCTCTTCGCCAACGTCAGACCCGTCTCCGTTCCCGAGCTCGGGATCAACTGGACCTTCTTCAGGGAGAACACCGAGGGGTCCTACGTGATGGGGAGCGAGGGGATGAACGTCACCGACGACCTCGCCATGGACTTCTGCGTCGCCACCACCCAGGGTACGGAGAGGATCATCAGGCTCGGTTTCGACTACGCGGCGAAGAACAATCTCAACTACGTGTCACTCGTGACCAAGGCCAACATCATCAAGACCACCGACGGGAAGTTCCTGAGCATCGCCGAAAAGGTCGCCAAGGAGTACCCCCAGGTCCGCTGGGACGACTGGTTCATAGACATCGCCACCGCCAAGCTCATCGACCCCGCACGCAGGTCCGACTTCAGGGTCTTCGTCCTGCCCAACCTCTACGGTGACATCATCACCGACGAGGCCGCCCAGATCCAGGGCGGTGTCGGGACCGCGGGTTCCGCCAACCTCGGAAAGAGGTACGCCATGTTCGAGGCCATCCACGGCTCCGCTCCGAGGATGGTCACTGAGGGCAGGGCCAAATACGCCGACCCATGCTCCATGATCAAGGCCGTCGCCCTCATGATGAACCACATCGGGGAGGGTGAGAAGGGAAGGAAGCTGGAGATGGCCCTCGACATCTGCTGCCAGTTCGAGCGCAAGCTCGTCATGACCGGCAGGGACACCGGGGCGACCGGGGACGAGTTCGCCCAGTACGTCATGGACACCATGCAGAGGAGCGACCTCGAGTCCGCCTGGAACGGCTACGTCGAGAAGGCGAAGAAGGCGGCCCAGTGAATCCGAAGCCGACGGTTCATTCCGAGCCGTCGGCTAAACGACTTCATACCGATGCCCACTCTCACATATTCCGTCGTACGTGAGGCATTGTAGAACTTCGAGTTATGGATAGTGCTCTATAATAGTGTCAGTAAGGACATTTTCCATTCATGAGCAGTGCATACTATTCGAAGGTGACTGCAAAACGGGGGAGGGGCCCACAGCGTTCCCTCGGTTATATGGCAGTCGTGACCGCCATTCTAGTCCTTTCGGCTGCGGCGGTCTTCGCGCTCGCTTCCGATCAGGAACTCGACGCCGCGAACGTGGCAAGCGGTTCCGAAGGGAAGATCAATTGGACAGTGGACGACAAAGGCGTCCTCACGGTGACTGGTAGCGGCAACATGCCTGACTACACCTCGTCGGATTCGCCTTGGCAGTCGTACAAACCGACTTTGAAAGCCGCTCTTGTACTCGGGGCGGTCACATCGATCGGGACCTATGCCTTCTCCGACTGTCCCGCGTTAGAGGCGGTTTGGATTTCATCTAACGTAGGATCGATAGGTGGCCACGCCTTCGACGGACAGACGTTCCATGACGAAAAGGGGAACGTTCTCGACGTGACATCGGACAATCTTAGAAACTTGGCATTCGTCGGTTCCGATGGTGATCTTACTCTGACCGCGATTCCGTATCGCAACATGGTTTTCGAGCAGGACGGAATACGGTGCAAGGTCCTCAACAACCCCGAATCACGCCAGTTGGGCATCAGCGGAATCATGACCGCCGTACCGAACCTCGTGGTTCCCGCCCAGATCAAGCTGGCAGGTGTGGATTTCGATGTCTTCTCAGTGGGAGAAGGCGGTACCGTATACCATAACCCAGACGTCCCTCTCGAGACCCTCGTGATTTCCGAAGGTATCCAGAAGGTGGGGGTGAATGCATTCTCCGGCCACGAGTCCCTCCGTTCCGTGACCCTGCCGTCCACTTTGACACAGGTGGGTTCCGGTGCCTTCAGCGGGTTGGTCTCTCTGAATTCATTCTCCGGAACCTCGCCGTGTATCAAGGACGGGGTCATGATCGTATCATCGGGAACATTGGTGAGTTGTGCCGCTGGCCCCGAGGTCACTTCCATCTCTATTCCTTCCGGTGTAACCTCGATCAACACGCTGTCTGGGTGCAAATATCTCGAATCAGTGGCCATCCCGTCTAGCATGAAGATCCTGACATCGTATTCGTTCAGGGACTGCACATCGCTGCAGTCCATCGACATTCCGGGCACCATCACCACCTTCGATTACGGGGCGTTCTGGAACTGTGCGTCCATGAAGACCGCGACGGTTGGGGAAGGCATCACGAGCCTGCCTGCCAACGCCTTCATCTACTGCGAATCGTTGGAATCGGTGTCTCTGCCATCCACTCTGAAGAAGATCGGTTACGGTGCGTTTGCAGACTGCAAATCCTTGAAAGTAGCGGACATACCTGCAGGTGTCACCGAATTGGGAGGATGGATGTTCGAGGGTTGTTCGTCCCTGGTATCGGTGACGTTCCCCGATTCCTTCGATACCATCGGCGCCAACATGTTCAGCGGTTGCTCGTCCCTCGAGTCCCTGGACCTGCCGGACGGAATCACCAAGTTGTACCGCAACATCATCGAGGGATGCTCGTCCCTCAAGACGTTCAGCATCCCATCCAGTGTGACCTACATCGACGGTACCTTGGGTTACACGTTCGTCGACGAGGATGGGAACCTCCTTGCCGACACCGCGGAGGATCTGTCGGGATACAGGTTCATCAAATTCGACGGCAAGATGTGCCGCGTCGGGGCATCCGTAGGCGACGTGTTCACCTCCGGGGGACTCAGCTACAGCGTGATAAGCACAAACCTCCTGAGGGTGTCCCTGCTCGGTTCCGTCGACGAGATCGAGGAGCTTGCAGTCCCCTCGACCGTGAAGTACTGTGGAAAGGATTTCGAAGTGACCTCGGTGGCGAAGGACGCCTTCAAGGATTCCCAGACGTTGGTCTCCGTGACTCTCGGCAAAGGCATGCTCAGACTGTATTCCGGAGCATTCGAGGGATGTTCGAACCTCCAGGAGGTCGATATGGGCAGCACCCTCAAGACGATAGAGGCAGACGCTTTCGCCGGATGCGGGTCGCTCACGACCGTGGTCGTGTCGTCCAAGTTGGCATCCTTGGACGCGAGCGCTTTCGACGTCGTGTTCCACAAAGGCACCGCCGTGTTGGCAACGACGCCCGCGGACCTCAAGGGAAAGACGTTCACGGGAACGGGCGGACACCATTACGCCAACGGTTCGGTCGTGAAGAACACGGTCGTCGACACGGGTGACATGACTTTCAAGGTCGTGAATACGAACCCCAAGCGCGTATCCCTCCTGGGTGCGGTCGACGGGATCGTGGACATGGAGATCCCGGCAACCGTCTATGCCGGAGGTTCGACCTACGACGTGACTTCGGTGGCTGCGGAAGCCTTCAAGGACTACTCAGGCCTCAAGTCCGTCTCAATGACCTCGGTCACGACCATATACGCCAATGCGTTCAATGGGTGCACATCCCTCGAGTACGTGGATTTGTCCGATGTCCTCAAGACCATAGAGACCGGTGCTTTCGCCGGATGCGGTTCGATAAAGTCGATCGGGTTCCCGACGACGTTGTCGACGCTGAGCAAATCGGCGTTCGACTGCACGTTCCACAACGGGTCGAAGACCTTGTCCAAGACCGTGTCCGCCCTCAAGGGGCTGGACTTCGAGGGCAGCGGGAACGGCCACCTGTACGTGGATGGAATCGGCGTGGGTGTGCCTTTCACCGTGGACGGGTTCGTCTACAGCATCGCGAACCTCAACCCGACACGTGCGTCGCTCATAGGGTTCGAATCGGTTTCCGAAGCCCTCATCATCCCCTCCAGCGTCACCTACAAGGGCAAGACGTTCGACATAACCTCCGTTGGCACCGACGCCTTCAAGGGATGCACGGACCTCGAGTACGTTGCTCTGCCGGACGGCCTGCTGAGGGTATATTCAGGTGCATTCGAAGGTTGCACGTCACTCACGTACGTCGGAATGCCCAGTTCGCTGAAGACCATCGAGGAGAGGGCTTTCTACGGATGTCCCCTCGAGATCGTCGAAGGACCCACCGCGCTGTCCTCCCTGGGAGCAGACGCCTTCAGCGTCACCTTCCACAAGGGGACCCCCGCGATAGACGCCACAGTCAAGAACATCAAGGGCAAGTTCTTCTCAGGTCTCGGAGGACACCTTTACCTCGAGGGATCTGTCAAGAAGAACACCGTCATAGACACCGGTGACCTTCAGTTCAAGGTGGTCAACATGAGTCCCACCCGTGTGTCCCTCATCGGAGGATCCGATGGGATCGTCGACCTGGTTGTTCCGGACTTCGTCCCCGCTGGGATGGATTCGTTCGCCGTGACATCGGTTGCCGAAGGCGCATTCAAGGGCAACACGGACTTGAGGCACGTGGACCTCGGTCTAACGACCACGATCTATTCCGAAGCGTTCGCGGGATGCACATCCATCGAGTCCGTAGCGTTCTCACCAGAACTCAAGACCCTCTACAAGTCGGCTTTCGACTGCACCTTCTATGACGGGAAGAAGGTCCTTTCCGAGACCCCCGCGTCCCTCAAAGGTAAGTACTTCGAGGGTACCGACGGAGACCTGTACCTCGACGGAATCAAAATAGGATACACGTTCGTGAGCAGCGGTCTCGAGTACAGCGTGGTCAACCTGGACCCGCTCCGCGTGTCGGTCACAGGATACACGGAAGCAATGGATGTGGTGATCGTAATGGACCACGTCAAGCATCTGGACCGCCAATTCGCTGTGACCTCCATCGGGAAGGGTGCTTTCCAAAATTGCACCGAGGTCAGGAACCTTCTCATCGCCGAAGGGGTGCTGAGGGTGTACTCCAACGCGTTCGCGGGTTGTACCAACCTGACCGTCGTGGATTTCGGGACGACTGTGAAGACCATAGAGTCCAATGCGTTCAAGGGATGCACCGGGCTGGAGTACGTGGCGTTCAGTTACGACCTCTCCTCGGTTTCGACGACGTCCTTCCCAGCAACGGTGTTCAAGGATGCGGACGGCAACGTCCTCGCCGAGAAGTCGGCGAACCTGGTGGGCAGGTTGTTCCAGGGATCGGACGGTGTCCTGTTCCTGGTCGAGTCCGCCGAAGAAGAGGCATGATGCCGACACTGGTTCCGTAAAAACAAAAAAAAAAACGGTCCGACTAGCCGATGGTGGCCGGTCGGACCGTACTTTATCCGTTTTTATTTTTTCGTGGATTGGTCGGAACATTTCGGAGCACGACCGTCATTCGACGGATGGATGCTCAGCGAAGCTGTTCGAGGATCTCTGTGGCGTAGCGGATGCAAGCGGCCTTGTCCTCGAGGGGGAAGAACATGACCTTTCCGGTAGGATACAGCGTGGTCTCCATGCCGTTCCACTCGAAAAGCAGCATCATGTCGTCCTCTTGGATGATGCGGCAGCCCCAACCCGCGACGGTTTCCCGCGCCCGTCCCATATCGATGTCCATCATGTCCGACGATATGGCCATCAGGGCTTTGCCGCCGCAGAGGCGGGCGGTGGTGAACCTCATGAGAGCTCCTTGAGGAGTTCCCCGCATTCGGCATGGAATTTTTCCAACGATCCGTCGTTGATGAGCATGTGGTCGGACAGGACGATGACTTCCGCCATCCCCCATCCGAGCTCGCGGGAGTCCCTCGCGTCGAACGATTCCCTGTCGGTCGGGGCGTCCTCCCTCTTGCGGGCGACGAGCCGTTGGTAGCGTGTCTCCGGCGGAGCGTGAATCGCGATGATGCGGACGTCGTCGGAGAGTCCCCTGAACGAGCGCACCTCGTCCATGCTCCTGCACCCGTCGACGAGGAAGAGCTGGCCGGACATCCGTTCCATGGCTCTCCTGGCCCAGATGTCCTTGCCGTTCAGCTCCCTCTGTGTCGATGCGGTCTCCCCTACGCTCATCCCTTTCTCCGCGTCGCCCGAGGTGCGGTTGTACTCGCGTACGATGTCCCCCATCCTCAGGAAACCTATACCCATGTCTCTGGCGACGTTGAGCAACTCCTCCTTGCCGGCGCCCGGCATGCCGGTCACTAACAGTATCCTCATGGGATCACAGGAGGTTGTCCGAGATGTTGGTGAGGATCCTGTCGCAGTAGCAGCATCTCAGGACGGGCGGGTGGCGGCCTATGACGCAGAACTCCGGATCCACGGGTTCCCCGCGGTTGGTTATGCAGTTGGGATTGCTGCATCTCGCGAGTCCGATGACGCGGTCGTCCAGTTTCACCTGGAACTTCTCCGCTACGTAGAAGTCGCGGATGATGGATATGGTGGCGTCGGGGGCGATGAGGGCGATCTTGTCCACGGTCTTCGAGTCCAGTTCGCGGTCCTCTATCTTCACGACGTCCTTCCACTCCATCGCCTTGCCGGAGCTCACGTGGATGCCGATGCTGATGGAGGAGTCGATGTTGTTCTCGTTCACTCCGAGGATCTTCATCACGTTGAGCGCCTGACCGCTCGCGATGTGGTCGATGACCGTACCGTTCCTGATGGGGGCCAGCTTGACTTCCTTCACCTGTGTGTTCATGAGCGTCCACCTCCGAGTATGGCGCAGAGGAGGGCCATTCTGACCGGGACTCCGTTGAAAGCCTGTTTGAAGTATCTCGCGTGCCTGGTGCCGTCGACCTCCGGGGCGATCTCTCCGACCCTGGGGAGCGGGTGCATGACGATCATGTCGCTCTTCGCCTCCCTGAGCATCGCGTTGTCGATGCGGTACGTTCCCGCGACCTTGTTGTATTCGGCCGGGTCGGGGAACCTCTCCCTTTGGATCCTGGTTACGTACAACACGTCCGCCTGGTCGATAACGTCGTCGATCACCGAGGTCTTCCTCGGGTGGCATCCGTTGGATTCCAGGTGGGACACTATGTCGTCCGGCATCTGGAGGCTGTCCGGTGCGACCAGGGTGAGCTTGGCCCCGAACATCGTGAGGGCGTCGGCCAGGGAGTGCACCGTGCGGCCGTACTTCAGGTCGCCGACCAGGACAATGTTGAGTCCTTCGAGGGTGCCTTTGGCCTCCCTCATGGTGAACAGGTCGAGCAACGTCTGGGTGGGATGGGAACCGGCTCCGTCACCGGCGTTGATGACCGGGTTCTCGGAGAACTTCGCGGCCAACCTTGCGGCACCCTCGTAGGGGTGACGCAGGACGATGAGGTCGCAGTACGCGTCCACCATCTTGATCGTGTCAGCCAGGGTCTCGCCTTTGGAGATCGACGTCATGGACATCTCGGAGACGTCTATGACGTCGCATCCCAGGCGATAGGCCGCGCTTTCGAAGGAGAGCTTGGTCCTGGTGGAGGGTTCGAAGAACAGGTTTCCGAGGATCCTGCCGTCCAGTTTGCGGTCCGTCTTCTCCCCCAGAGCGTAAGGGACCATCTCCTGAGAGAGGTCCAGGATAGACTCTATCTCGTCCCTGGTGAAGTCACGGATTGATACTACGTCCTTGTCGTAGAGGTCCATGGTGCCATATCCAGATGTGCGTATTAAAGATATTTTTAGAAGGTCCGTCGGAGCGTCTGGCGGATACAGCGACGCCGGCCTTTCATGGGGGATATTGCACTATCACTGGAGGGGATGCGACATACGAAATAGACTCTGTCCGACCGAACGACATGCGGACGGGTACCCACGTTCCCGCCGATCACACGGCATCGGTTCAGCGCGACTGCCGGTCGGGGAAACCGTTCGTAGTTTATACATATATATAATAAAGAGGTACATTCAAAAAACGTGATATGATGCAACGTAAGTCACAGCTTCTCGTACTGGTTACGGTGCTGATCGTCGTCATTGCATTAACAACGTTTTTCGCCATTCGGGATTCGGATTCCGATGCTTCCAGCCGGGACGTATCGAATCTGGCCAAGGAATGCGACATCGGTACGGTCCTTCTTCTGTCAAGTGATTATGAAGTCGGGGTTGTCATAGGTGACATCCTCCCGAATGCTATCGTTTCAGATTCGTCCGTCGGAGAATCGGACGTCACCGTCATGGACGGTTCCTGGATGAAGACGGTCGGTACCAAGGCCGCAGGGGAGGAGATATCGAAATCCGTTGCGTCCGGGGTTCCGGTGATGGTTTTGGACATTGCCGATTCAGGCCTCGGAGATGTCGTTCGGACATCAGTGGAAATCGGTTGCGAAGGCGCCGTGTCAAAGGCGTTCTACCGCGATGCTTCCGGGATCGGATACACCTATTCCGTGAGGGGCATCGACGTATACGGCTCCATTCCGTATCTGCTCCTATGGTGCGACGCGATAGTCGAGGACGATCGTGTGGAATCGCTGAAGCGTTCCTCGTGGATTTCCCAAGACCAGTCCCGTATGCCGGCACAGCTGTCATTGGACGACAACGGTGCAGAGATAATCTCGTATGAGACCGTCACCGATGTGTCCTTATTCGGCCGCGGAACCACTACCCTCACGAGCTGCATCAGCCGGCTCACGAACATCTTGGATCCGAACAAAGACTACTACACGATCCACTATTATCACAGCGGTGCACCTGACGCGGCGAACGGCATCAGGCTCGATGAACTCGATTTACATACGATGGTGAGCACCGGCACGATGCATTATGCGGGACCGAATACGACACAGGGGAGTTCTACTACCAACGCATCCGTTAACCTCGGGGCATCCGCAGGATATTCCGGAGGCCCGTATGCTGTGGGCAACTTTGATTCATCATACAACTGGTCGTATACGATTCCAGATGTTGTTCTAGTGACCACGTTCACGAGCTCAAGCGGCAATACGGATCACGACGTAGACGAATCCAAGGCCGTTGGCAATGGTTTCACTGGAGAACCCGGGATCCTTTTCTCGGGATATGTCAACGATGGCTACGTCCATCTCGTCGCCCACAGTTTCATGTACACCTACGAGAAGCATAGTTTCCTTTTCTGGAACACATATGAGGACCGGTTGCAGGACTGGTTCAGCGTCGACATATGGATATGGGGTGACATGGCTTCCGTCGACAAAATCATACTGTACTGAATACAAACACCATCTCGTGTCATCG
>JAFVET010000162.1 GCA_017475875.1 Candidatus Methanomethylophilaceae archaeon | reverse complement strand
GGTTGTTCAGTCCCGAGAATATGCTCTCCTTGGCTATCTGCATCACCCCCGTCACCACTCCGAATTCCAACGAGGGGTTGGTCTTGAGGACGTTCGTGAGCAGGTTCCTCATGAAGCCTATGATCCGTGGTTGCATGTCGGTACCGTACGAGTTCTGGATGGGGTTGTCGTACTCGTCGATGAGAACCATCACCGGTTTGCCGTGGTATTCGTACAAAACGTCGGAGATCAGTTTCAGGGAGCCCTCCAGGTCGACCCGGCTCCCCCGTTCGTTTCTGAGTTTGTCGAACTTGGCCAGCTTGACATCGTCCACGTCCGAGTCCAGGACGTATTTGTGCTCGTAACACACCTGCGATATCCTGACCGCGAAACTTGCCAGGAACGAGTCCATGTCGTCGAGGTTCAGGCCTTTGAGGTCGACGGTTATGACTGGGTACGTGTTCATGACCGCTGTGCACCCGTCGCACCCCATAACGTGAAGGCTTTCGAACCAAGTGTTGCCTTTGTACCTCAGGTTGAAGAACGCGTCGATCATGCTGAGGTTCAGGGACTTGCCGAACCTTCTCGGCCTGGTGAGCAGGAAGACCTTGGTTCCATTCCTCGCGACGATGTCCTCGATCAGACCGGTCTTGTCGACGTAGTACAGATCTTTCTCCCTGATCTCCTTGAAATCGTCGATGCCGATGGCCACGTTCCTCATGGGGAGTGAGATGTGTGTCACTCCTATTACGTTTTTCTCGCCGTGTTCAACGGTATAGAACATAAAAACAGATCTGCAATGCGCCGCTCATTTATCGCCAGGATGCGGCTCCCCGACAGAATCCACGTCTCCCGTGGAACGACATCCCCTAAATCACAGGCGATGTGTACCGGTGCGATAGCTGAACACCTCATAGTCCTCATGTGTCCCCGTCAATCCGACCAGCTGTCCGAGGAGTCTTGGCTCATTGCGTTCGCCATCCATCACGAAGAGTATACTTTTAGTCATGGAACTCTCCGTTCCGTAGCGCCTCCAGCTCCCTTCCCGCCCATGCGACGCCTCCTTCCGCGGACCTTTCGAGCCAGTACGACGCCGTGTCGAGGTTTTGGGGAACACCTTTTCCGTCGCGGTAGGCCCTCCCGAGATACCCCATCGCCTTGGCGTTGCCGGATTCGGCATACCCCTTGGCAAGAGTGACCATCTCGCGCAGGGACTCGTCCGTCCCCATCGACCAGAGGATCCCCAGCAGCTCGCCCTTGGCCCGCGGAGGCCCTCCCTTGGCCGCGACCCTCATGAATCCCGCAGCTTCGGAAAGGTCCCTCCCGACGCCCCTGCCGTCACGGTAGGCGCGACCGAGCCTCTCGCTGGCCGCCTTGCTGCCCGATGCGGCGTACATGCGCGCCTTCTCGTGGAACTCCGAGAGCGACGCCTCGTCGTCCCTCGAATACAACAGGTCCAACAGATCGAGCCTCGAGTTCGACACCCCCGCGTCGACGGCGGAACGTATGTACCTCTCGGCCTTGACCGGATCCCTCCCGACGCCTATGCCGTCCCTGTACATGCGCCCGAGACGTCCCATCGCGTGAGGGACGTCGTCGTGCCACATGTACAGCATGGCCGACTCGGCGACGTCCTCGGAACCTCCCCCGTCGAAGAGGAGGTCTGCCAGAGTGAGTTCGTAAGACGGGTCCTCGCCGGCGGCCATGCGCATCCACCGCACGGCCTCCGTGAAATCCTTCTCGACACCTGTGCCGTCCGCATACATCCTTCCGAGCATGGCATAGGCGAAGGGGTGTCCCTCGGAGGCGAGCCGTTCGGCCAGGGAGAACGCCTCCGCGAGGTCCTCGGGTTCCCCGTGCCCCACCAGCAGGTCGACGAAGAACCGGGCGGTCTTCTCCCTGCCGTCACCGCACGCCTTCCTCATCCAGAACCTGGCCTG
>JAFVET010000161.1 GCA_017475875.1 Candidatus Methanomethylophilaceae archaeon | reverse complement strand
TTGATTATAAAACAATTATCAACATAATTGTAAATTAAACAATATATCTATCCGACATCAGACACATGGTGAAAACGATACGTCCTTGGGTATCAGTGAGTTGACACCTATGTCAGGTATGGCCGTCCCGCAAGGGAACGACCGCATGAACTCTGTGGTTAGCACACCTAAGACAGATTTTATATCTGTTGACAATCATCTTCCGTTACGGTGAGCGACAGAGTTTAGACCCTCCGTGAGGAAGGTCTTGGTCCGTCGTTAACCGACAAACCTTAGCAGTTCAACTAAGAGTTGAACCACTGCCAGGACTAGGGAGACTGTTTGGATCATGTGATCCCTGTCCTGGAACCTCTTCTTCAAGGTTTTCACCTCCGTTTCAGTTACTCAGGACGGGAGTCTGTCCAGCGCCGCGGATGTCCCCGTACGCTGGACATCCTTCCTTGCCTGGCGAGATGTAGATTATTTTAAATTATATAAATTAATTGTATCTCTGAATCTCGATCGCCACCGGGGTGAAGCGGGACACCCTGTCCATGCGAGCCACGGTGTCGAACGCCTTATCTGCGAACCCCCGCGTCTCCGGGACCTGCTCCGTGCGACACTGCACGCGTACATATTAGGGCAACTACGATCTGTGATTATAGTAAAATTGTAATCTGTTTTCCATCAACTCACTGATGCCCAAGGACGAAACGATAACACTGGAACGGCTTGTCTCCTGAACCTCCGGTCGTGATACGGGATAAAAATAATTACATGTACAGCGCTCTTTCACTCATGTCAGTCAGCTTCGAGAACAAGAAGTATCTGAAACTGAGCCCGACCTCCAATTCTGCCTACAACGAACTCGTCTCATCCACGATTCCCTCCGGTGAGGAGATCCTCCAGACGTTCAAAGCCGGCCGTGACGGAGTGGTGTTCACAACGAAGCGCCTGATCGCGATAAACGTCCAAGGTGTGACTGGTAAGCAGAAGTCCCTGACGGTGATCCCGTACAGCAAGATCAACGCCTACGAGGTCGAGACCGCGGCCGTCATCGACTTGGACAGCACGCTCACGGTCTGGGTGGGTGCCCTCGGCGAATTCACGTTCGAGTTCTCGGCGAAATCCAACGTGGCCGGAATCTGCCGTTGCATCAACCAGTGCCAGTGATCGGTGCTTCACGCCCATTATCGTAAAGGTGCGCTCGTCATCCATCTCGAGGACCACGTCGAGTCCGGACGAGCGCATCATCCCTTCCATCGTCTCCATGTCCGGGAGCATGTCGTGCCTAACAGACTCCCCCGCCTCGTGGTGGACCGTGTTTATGTGATGTCTTGACGAACCGTGGGCGATCATCAGCTTCCCTCCGGGGAGCAACAACGAGACGAGATGGTCGACGGCTTCCTGCTTCCTCGGGAAATGCGGAAAACAGCAGTAGCAGACGACCACGTCGAATCTCTTCCCGGGATCGTATTCGTACAGGTCCGAGACCACGTATTCGACCCCGTACTCCGACTCGGGGTATTTCCTGCGCGCGACCTCGATCATCTTCTCCGAGTAATCGAGGGCCGTGAGCGACCCGTCGGTGCGCTCGCGGTAGAACGGTATCATGATTCCCGTTCCGGTACCGATGTCCAGCACCGTCTCGTGGCCTTCCATGCCGATCGAATCCGCCAACATGTTGACTATATCCAAATCGTGTACGGTAATCTCGTCCCATTTCCCTGCGTTCTCGTCGAAAAATCCCTTGCGGTCGCAATGTTCCATATGATCACCCGTTGTAAGGCACCACGGTCCTGAACCCGTGCACCTCCTCCACGTACGCCTTTATACCGTAGACGTCCTCCACGGACCCTCCGTCGACCGTCGATACGTCTCCGGCGTAGGCTATCCTGCCCCCTTTGACCATCAGCACGCGGTCGGCGAACCTCAGAGCGAGGTTGATGTCGTGCATGACGGCCACCGCGGCCATGTCGTTGGCGCGGATGACGTCCCTGACCTTCTGCATCACTGCGTACTGGTTGCAGAGGTCTAGGTTGCTCGTCGGTTCGTCCAAAAGAAGCACCCTTGGTTTCTGGGCCAGGGCCCTGGCTACCTGGACCATCCGGTATTCGCCGCCGCTTATCTCGTCGGTGAACTTGTCCGCCAAATGGTCTATTCCCATCAGCGATATGCACCGCCTGGCGACGACCTCGTCGTAGGGGGATGCGTTGAACGATATGTGCGGCATCCTCCCCAGAAGAACCGATTCGGACACCTTCACCCTGGCCCTCTGCTCCTCCTGGGTCACGGAAGCGATAAGACGCGACCTGTCCCTCGTCGACATGGGACCGGTGTCGGACCCGTCCACGAGGACCTCTCCGGAACCGGGTCTGAGCAGCCCCCCAATGCAGCGAAGCAGGGTCGACTTGCCGACCCCGTTGGGACCCAGGATCGCGACCATATCGCCGGAACCGACCTCGAAGGACACGTCTTCCAGCACCTTCGACGACGGATACGAAAACGACACCCCGTCGACCGAGAGGATCATGCCCTGTACCTCCTCGCCAACAGGTAGATGAACAGCGGCCCTCCGACCATGGAGGTTATTATCCCGACCGGGAGGACCTCCGGTTGGATGACGTACATGCCTATCTGGTCCGATACGACCAGGATGACCGCGCCTATGATCATCGAACCGGGGATCAGATACCTGTGGTCGCCGCCGAGCACCATGCGGGCGATGTGCGGACCCAGGAGGCCGATGAACGCGATGATGCCGAAGAAAGAGACTATCACCGAACACAGGAGGGATGACAGCACCATCCCCACCATCCGTTCGCGGGAGGTGTTGACCCCGAGCGACCTCGCGGTGTCCTCGCCCGCGTCCATGGCGTTGTAGTCCCAGCGTTTCAACAGGAAATAGACTGTTATCGGGATCAGGATGGCCAGGATGGCCAGGTCCCACGTCCAGTTTGCCTTCCCCACGTCGCCGAACATCCAGGACACTATGTTTCCCAGCTGCGAATCGGTGGCCACGTACTGCGTGAACGAGAGGAGTGCCGAGAATATCGCAGATATCGCTATCCCCGCGAGGACCATGGTCTCGGCCGAGATGCGGGTTATGCGCGTCAACAGTGCGATGAGGCCCGTGGCGAGCATGCTGAACACGAAGGCGGATATCGTCGTGATGAAGGGGTTGTTTATCGAGATGGAGGACGACGCCATGGATCCGGCGCCTGCGAACACGATGGAGAAGGCGGCGCCGAAGGCGGCGGCGTTGGAAAGCCCGAGGGTGTACGGGGACGCGAGCGGGTTCCGGAGGATGCACTGCATCACCGTACCGCACACCGACAGACCCGCACCTGCGATGACCGCCCCCACGAGGCGCACCATGCGGATGTTCCACACGATCCTGCCCTCGTACGAAGAGGCGTCCAAGGTCACTATCGAAGCGACGACCTTGGTCCACGGTATGTGGATCGGGCCGAAGCATGGGACGATGAACAGCACGGCTACCAGCGTTATGGTCGAAAATCCCAGGATGAGGCGGCGCCTGCGGACGTATTCGACGTCCGCTTCGCCGGGTCCCCCGTCGGGGCTCTCCGAATACAGTTCCGCTGCTCCAGTCGTACCGTTCATCCGTCCCACTTGTTTCAAAGCGCTATCTTCCCGCAGGCGTCCTGGTTCTTGACCATGTCGGAATAGGTGAATCCTGATCCGTAGAGGAGGTTCAGGACCTTGTCCGCCTCGGAGACGAAATCCCAGGAGTACGCATCGGGGTTGACCGTCTTGGCCACATAGAGGCAGTCTATCAGGACCGCATCGAACTGCGTTCCCCACTGCTTGTAGGTCAGGACGCCGTAGACGTCGCCGTTCTTTATGGCGTCGTTGGAGAGGCCCTGGTCGCTGATGTATCCCTTCATCTCGTCGATCACGGCGGCCTTGTTGCTGTTGTCCACGAAGATGTATCCGAAATCCTTGGCCATGACCTGCTCGATCGTGGTGTTGTACGGTTGCTTGCCGACACCTGCGGTGCTGCTCGGCATGACGTTCTCGACGCCCGAATAGGCGAACGGGAGCCAGTCTCCGGAGGTCTTCAGGAACGTTCCCTTTCCGTAGAACATCATCCCGCAGGTGTATCCCTTGACGCCGTCGACCTTCTTCGAGGTGATCTTCGAGATGACGTCCTTGACACCGTCTGCGATCTCCTTGCCGCGCTTCTCCTCGCCGAGGACCTTTCCCAGGGTCTCGATCTGGTCGAACCAGGCCTCGTCGCCGAACTCGAGGTCGGCGTTGATGGCGAAGACGGGGATGGAGGTCTTGCTCTGGAGGTCGTCCAGCTGGCCCGCGTCGATGGTTGACGTGATTATGAGCTGTGCGGATGTGGCTATGATCGCCTCGTAGCTGCTTCCGTCGACTTTGGGGAGTCCTTCCAGGAAGGATTTGTTGACCATGGTGTAGGTCTTGTTGCCAGTGATCTGGTCGTTGCTGTCGAGTGCGACGACCTTATTCAAGGAATCGAAGTAAGACACGAGCTCCAACGAACAGCTGTTCAACGGCAGAATGCGTTCCAAATCCCCCGGGACGGTGACGGTGCGGTTACGGGAATCGGTGACGGTCAGTTCCTTGGGGCCGTCGTCCCCGTGGTTGTTGAGCACGACCCCCGCGGCCAGGGCTATCAGCACGACAGCTACGGCGGCGATGCCGACAATTATCAACGTCTTGCGCTCCATGATGGGTACCCTTGTTACTAATTTAAAATAGTTGTTATTCTTTATGTCCTAATCCTGATTTGTTACGGTTAACGTAAACATCCAGCCCTATGTACGCAACCCACACCAGAAGACAGACGACCATGACTGGTTCGGAGACGGCTATCTTCCCTGGAATCAACGATACGATCACAACCGCCGTCAGGACCAGCAGCAGCGCCGACTTCACCAAATCACGTTCATAAAGGTCGAAAATCAGATGGAGGATCATCCCG
>JAFVET010000160.1 GCA_017475875.1 Candidatus Methanomethylophilaceae archaeon | reverse complement strand
CACGTTCCTCGGATGGAACACGGACCGTACGGCATCGTCGGCGTTGGAATCCCTGCCTGAGGCCAAGTCGAGCATGACGTACTATGCGATATACGAAGCCATCCCGATGGTGTATCAGGCGGAGTATTTCGTCACGGTCGTCACGGACGACGAATCCGCTTACCTGGTTCCCTTGAGCAGGTATGGCGGTTACGTTCCCGCTGGGGAGTATTCCGTGGCCGTCAACTACATCGCCGTCAATCCGAGGAGCGGCGCCGAGTATGTGGCCGAGTCGTTCGTCACCGGAACCGTGTTCGAACCAGTGGCCAGCGGGATGTTCATCGGCATCGGCATCTCGGCGTTCAGCAACGTCGTATCGCTCACACCGGTGTACAACATCGACGATATGGCGGTCAAAGGGTTGACCGCTTGTTTGTGATGGGGACACGAGCAACCTCCAGTCATGATAAACAGGCTCCCTTGGCCGAGGGAGCCTCCTTTAATCACCGCACTTGTCACAGAATCCGACCCAGGAACGGATAACAATAATCAATCGGAAGCGCATCGGCCCTGCCATGAAGTTGTACGAGGCTTACCGTATGGCCGTGGAGGCCGGTATGGAGGCCGATCCCCGCGGGGCGGACGAAATCAGGCGCTGTCTCGACAGGGAGAAGGCCGTCTACGAAGGACTTCCCGAGGACAGGAAGGAACTGTTCGACATGGAGCGGCTCTGGAACCCATATGCGGACACGCGCTTCTCCGCCCTTTCCGAAGAGGCGAGGGACATCGAGGCCGAGTGCATGATGTGGGGCATAGACGTATCCACCGGCGAGGTCCTCCTAGCGGACCGTCTCCGCGAGAAGGGCCGTACCGTATCGGCGCTGGTCGCCCACCATCCGCTCGGCGATTCCAGGACCAGCTTCCCGGAGGTGGTGTCGATACAGACTGACCTGTGGAGCCAGATGGGTGTGCCCGTGAACGTCTCCGAAGCGCTCGTCAACGAGAGGATGGGCGAGGTCGCACGCAACGTTTTGGGTCTGAACTACAACCAGGCCGTGGACGCGGCCAAGCTCCTCGGGATACCGTTGCTGAACATCCACTGTCCCGCGGACAACATGGTCCAGCGCTACCTCACCGACCGCATCGGTGAGGCCGAGCCGCGCACCCTTGGCGACGTCGTGGACGTGTTCTACAAGGAACCCGAGTTCCGCGAGGCCGCGAGGCACAACAGCCCTCCGAAGATCATGGTGGGTTCCAAGGACTCCCGGTGCGGGAAGGTCGTCTGCAAGATGAACGGGGGCACGTCCGGACCCAAGGGGATATACGCCGAACTCGCCCGTGCGGGCGTAGGTACGATCGTCGGCATGCATTTCCCGGACGAGCACCTCGAGGAGGCGAGGAAGAACCACCTGAACGTGATCATATCCGGCCACATGTCGTCGGATTCCCTCGGGGTCAACCTCATATGCGACGTCTGGGAGAGGCATGGCATAGACATAATGCCCTGTTCCGGGTTCACCCGTTTCAGCAGGAACTGACATGTTCGAGACCTCCTCCTCAATAATCCGCGACGGATCGGTGTTCGAGTTCGACTACGTCCCGCGCGCGCTCGTAAGCAGGGACGCGCAGATGGAACGTCTCGAGATGCTGTTCAGACCGCTCGTACGGGACGGGAGGGGGTGTACGGCCTACCTCACCGGCAGCGTCGGCACAGGCAAGACCGTGACCGCCCGTCTGTTCACGACCCGCATGGCCGACTATTTCCGCGACCACGGGAGGTCCATGGACGTGGTCCTGATCAACTGCAGGAACCACAACAAGGAGGCCGGGATCCTGGTGCAGATCCTCAGGAACTTCGACAAGGGTTACCCAGACAGGGGCTTCTCGGCCGAGGTGATCCTCCGCGACCTGCACGGGCGCCTCTCGCAGCTCAACAGGCCGCTCGTGGTGATATTGGACGAGGTGGACACGTTCCTGAAGAAGGGGAGCAACGACCTGATCTACCAGCTCACCCGTTTCAACGACGGGATGCTGAACAAGCAGTCGGTGTCGCTGATACTGATATCGCAGCTGCCGGCGGAGAGACTCCTCGACGACGCGTCCGCGTCGACGTTCAAGCGCGCGAACACGATACGGTTCGACCGCTACACCCAGGACGAGCTACGCGGCATAGTGGAGGCGAGGGCGGAGATGGCCCTCTATCCGGGAAGGATATCGGACGAGTCGCTCGACCAGATAGCCGAGAGCTCGGCAGAGTACGGCGACGCCAGGTTCGCGATAGATCTGTTGGAGAAATCGGCCGAGATAGCGGAGGGGGACTCGGAGGGTGAGATCACCGTCGAGCACGTCCGGGCCGCCAAGGCGATGGTGCACAGCGTCGTCACCGGGTCGAAGCTCAACGACCTCGACGTCAACCGTCGGATCGTCCTGCTCGCGGTCGCCAGGGCCATGAAGTCCAACCTCAGCATATCGCTGGCCGCCGCGGAGAAGACGTACGCGGTCGTCTGCGAGGAGTACGACGTCCAGCCCAGGAAGCACACAATGTTCTGGAACTACGTCCAGGACCTGGAGAAGATAGGCCTCCTGAAGACCAGGGTCGCGATGGAGGACGGGGTGAAGGCGAGCCTGATATCGCTCCCGGACATACCGTCCAAGGTCCTCGCCAAGGAGCTGGAGGACCTGCTGGAGGGGAAACTGGATGAAGTGCGACCTCTGTCAGCGCGAAGCCGTCACCCTGATACGCTACAACGGGTCGCACCTGTGCTCCGAGCATTTCCAGCGTTACGTCGAGAGGCGCGTCAAGAAGGAGATACGCAAGCAGATCGACCTCTCCCGCGGGGACCGCATAGGGATAGCCGTGTCCGGCGGGAAGGACAGCATGGTTATGCTGAAGCTCCTAAGCGACATATTCGGGCCGAACAACGGCATCGAGCTCCACGCCATAACCATAGACGAGGGGATAGCGGGATACCGTCCGCCGAGCGTCGACATCGTCAGGGACTTCTGCGGATCCCGCGGCATCGCGTTCCACCTCCGTTCGTTCAAGGAGCTCGGCGTGGAGATGGACACGATAGCCCCGCTGAGCGGGGAGAACAGCCCGTGCACCTGTTGCGGCGTGTTCCGCAGGCGTCTGATGAACGACGAGGCCCGCAGGCTCGACGTGAAGCTTCTGGCGACCGGCCACAACCTCGACGACATGTCGCAGTCGATAATGATGAACTTCACCCGCGGCGACATCGAGAGGTTGGCCAGGTTGGGCCCCCATACAAGGGTCCAACCCGGACTGATACCGCGGTTCCTGCCTCTGAGGACGATCCCGGAGCGCGAGATATTGCTATATGCGATGGTCAGCGGGCTGAGGTTCTGGGACGGGGAGTGCCCGTACTCGCAGGAGGCTCTGCGCAACCAGTACCGTTCCATAGTCGACGACCTGGAGACGAGGTCCCCAGGTGCCAAGTTCAGCATACTGTCATCGTATGACACGTTGCGTCCGATGCTGTACCGCGAGTACTCCGGAGCCGCTTTGCATCTCTGCGAATGCGGCGAACCGACGGTCGGCGGCCGTTGCCGCTCGTGCGAGTTGTTGGAACAGATGCGCGGAAGGATCAGAGGTCCTTGAACGGCACCAGGTCGCAGCAACCGCATTCCATGCACATGGTGTGGCTCGACATCCTTTCGAAACCGTGGCGGAGCATGGCGTCCTTCTGGAGTCCGGCGAGTCTGATCGCGCGCTCCTCAGAGACCGGTTCCGGCTTCCCGATGGCCGATGTCAGGGATTCGCGGTTGATGTCGGTCACCCTGAGTGCACGGAGACCAGGTATGACGCCCATGGAGCACAGTCTGTCCATCGCCTGGGCGAGGTCCTCGTCAGTCTCCCCGAGTCCGTAGATTATGTTCGAGATGACGTTTCCGCGACCGAATATCTCCACCGCCTCGCCGAGGCGTTCGTACACGCCCTTCAGGTCGAGGTCAGGGCAGACGCGCGAGAATATGTCCGCGCGAGGGGTCTCGACGTTGATCTTGATCTCGTCGGCACCCGCGTCCTTCAGCGCCTTGATCTGTTCGGCGGAATCCACGTAGGGTTCGACGCCTATTGGCATGTCGGGGTACTTCGAACGCACCGCCTTCACGACGTCGACCATGCGGTCGACCGTACCGTCGATGCTTCCGACGACACCGCTGGTGAAGGACACGGCCTTGACATCGAAGAACGTCACGGATTCCTCGAGCATCTCCATTATCCTTCCGGTGCTGAGGTGCTTGTCCTCGTTCATGTCGAGGAGAGGCGACCCGCAGTAGGCGCAGTGGAACATGCATCTGGGGTCGAGGTTGAAGAACGCCTGCTGGGGGCAGTGGCGGACGACCGGCTCGATCTTGATGTCGTCGATGAAGGGTTCGCCACCGTGCGTCAGGAACATGCTCCCATCGTCGCGGACGTGGAGCTCGAACTCGCCCCCGGTGTACGAGATCGCCTTTTTCACCCGGTACTTCCCGAAGGAGAACGCGAAGCTGTCCTTCCCGGCTCCGGGTCCGGCGGTGGAGTGGGACACCCTGACGGGTATCTGGTATCCTTCCGGTAGTCTGACGGCGCCGCCAAGGGTCAGCGTCGCCTTCTTCTTCAGATCCTCTTCCATTTCACACCCTCCTTGGTATCCTCCAGGACGTATCCGGCATCCCCGAGACGGTCGCGTATCAGGTCGGCGTATTGATAGAGCTTGTCCTTGCGCAGCTGGGTGCGGAGGTCTATGAGTATCTGCATGACGTCGT
>JAFVET010000159.1 GCA_017475875.1 Candidatus Methanomethylophilaceae archaeon | reverse complement strand
GGCGAGTCTCTCGACCGTCTTCCGGTTGCGTCCCGTGATGGTCAGTTCGCATCCCTTCTTCGAAAGGAAGTACGCGCAGGCGCGGGCCGAACCTCCGGAACCGAGTATCGCCGCGCTCTTTCCGGCAGGCGAGAAACCCGCGTTGTCCAGGGCTATCCCGATGCCGGCGATGTCGGTGTTGCGGCCGGTGAGTCTTCCGCCGTCGTTCACTATCGTGTTCATGGCGCCGATCGCGTCCACCTCGTCCGAGATCCTGTCCATCTGGTCCATCACCGTTTCCTTGTGGGGGACGGTTACGTTGGCTCCGCGGATGTCGTAGCCGCGGATCAGCTCCGCGGCATGGGACACGTCGATGTCGTCGAACTTCAGATAGATCCCGGGGATTCCGGAGACCTCGAGCGCACGGTTCTGCATCCTGGGCGACAGGCTTTTGGACAGCGGATGGCCGAAGATGCCGAGGATGGTGCAGTCGTCTCCCAGACGGGACATCTCCTCGACGCTCAGCTGTCCGGGTGCGGTGGGTTCCCCCACGTAACCGAACGTGAACTCGTTTCCAAGGATGCGCTGTCTTATGCGGGTGACGGTGCCGAGTTCCCCCATTCCGAGGATCACATGCGGTCTATGGACCATGTCGGCCGCTTGGCGGATGTTTACGAGGTCCTCTATGGAGTTCGCCGCGAACGCACCCTTCCTCACGTCGGCGTCCATGCTGTTGAGTATGGCCGCGATCTTGTCCGCGGAAGGGGTCGATTCGTAGTCGTGGTATGAGCCGACGGTACGGTATCCGCCCGGGGGGCGGGGTCCGGTCCCGACGTCGACAGTCCCTGAGAAACCCTTGGGGAGGTAGCTCTCGTCGAAGTCGCGCCTGAAAGTCACGAGGAGGTCGGCGCCGATCCCTTCCGGCACCTTGTCGAACAGGTCCGTCCTGACCTCCACCATGTCCGCAGGGCCGATGTTCCGGACGTCGTCCGGTTCGCTGAGCGATGCGCAGATCGTCATCACAGCTCACTTATCGTCTCGTCGATCTTCATTCCGAAGTGGCGTCCGCCCTCCTCGAGGCGGGCGAGGACCCTGTCTCCCGGGGACAGTTTCGTCGCGGACACGGCTCCGTCCTCGGTGACGACCTTGACCGTCTCCGCGTTCTGGAGTATGGTGGAATAGCTCTTCCTGCCGTCGGTCGCCTCGATCATGATCATGGGGCGCTTCTCCACCTTGCACCTGCCTATGGACGTGTACCTTACGGTACCGTCGCGGTCGACGATGGCCACGGTGTCCCCCGCCTTGAACTCGGACAGGTACCTCGTGCGTCCGCCGGGGCCCATCGCGTACGCGTGGACCGCGCCGGCGTTGACCCTGAACGGCCTCGACGCGACGTACCCGTTGTCCTCGCTCTCTGATTGGACGAGGACGAGGCAGGATCCCTGGGATCCGATGAGCATCCCCTCTCCGGGGACCATGAGGGAGACGGTGTCGATGCACACCCTGTCGCCCATCTCGATGTTGCGGACGTCGGTGACCTCGATCGGAGTGAGTTCGACCTTCTCGCCCGAGGCGAGGTCCGACGTGAACGAACGTATGGCGTTGGGGTCGTCCACGTCTACGACGATTCCGTCTACGCCCTTCTCCAGGGTGGTCATGTACAGTTTGGCCTGGTCCTTGTCGGAGGCGCAGGCGAGCACTTTGGTGCCGGTGCCGTGGAACTTGGCGATCATGTTCTCCAACGGGATCACGGTCCAATCGGACGAGTCGAGGATCACACCGGGACATTTTCCGGCGAGATCCAGGGCCGCCTCCTGGTCCTCGGGGGTCCTGAGTTCCACGATGCGGTAACCGCCTGACAGGAGACCGCCGTCGTTGACGAGCGCGTCGATCCTGCCCAGGTCTTTGAAATCACCGTCCTCGGGACGGATGATCGCCGTGCAGATCCCGGATTCCAACGCGGACAGGAGCATCTCCTTGCGGTCCTCCCTGTCCGCGGGCCTGTCTGCCCTGACCCAAATCTCCTTCTCCATGGTATCACTGGAGGTGTTTCTTCGCCTCTTCCACGGTGTATCCGTGAAGGACGATGTCCGATATGGCGCGTGTCATGTTCTCGACGTCCCTGTGCTGGAACACGTTCCTGCCGATCGAGACGCCGTGGCCACCTGCCTGTATGGAATCGTATACCATCTGGAGCAGGTCGTCGTCGGAGTTTATCTTGGGACCTCCCGCGATGACCACGGGTGCGAGTGTGCCCTTGACTACTTCCTTGAAGGAATCGATGTCGCCGGTGTAGCTGCACTTGACCACGTCCGCACCGAGTTCGGTGGCAACCCTCGCCGCGTGTGCGATGGCGTCGGGGTCGTAGGAGTTCGTGATCTTGGGGCCGCGCGGGTAGGCCATGACGATGAGGGGCATCCCCCACTCGTTGCATTCCTCTGCGATGAGTCCGATGTCGCTGAGCATCTCCGGTTCTGTCTCCGCGCCCACGTTGATGTGCACGGAAACGCCGTCAGCACCCACTTTGATCGCCTCCTTGACCGTGGAGACGAGGACCTTGCTGTTGGTGGTCACCCCCAGGTCGGTGGATGCGGAGAGGTGGAGGATCAGACCGATGTCATGGCCGCTGGTACGGTGGCTGTAGCGGATGAGTCCCTTGTGCATGAGGACTGCGGTGGCACCGCCGTTCGCCACGTCGTCGACGGTCTTCTTCATGTTGACGAGTCCCTCGATCGGACCTGCTGAGATTCCGTGGTCCATCGGGACGATGACCATGTTCCCGGTGTTCCTGTCCATTATACGTTCCATTCTGATGCTCTTACCGAACATTCTATCACCATGCTACTTGTTAGCATGCAACACGCAACCCTTATTTCAATTCATCGTATGAATCAGATTTCAACGTGTGGCACTCGGTTGTTCGGGTATGCGAAAGGTATATATTACATTTGCAAATTAGCCCGTTTTACGGGCTGGTAGATCAGCTGGAAGATCGCTTGCTTTGCAAGCAAGAAGTCGCGCGTTCAAATCGCGCCCAGTCCACCACTTTTGATTATTTTTCGAGAATTCCATTTTGTTTTTCTACCATTAGCGCACTTCCTTTCCAGGCAGTGTTCAGGTTATCGCATATATCTACGCTTCGCAATGCTGGCTATATGTTTTTCAAATAATATATATTTAAATATTTTCTATTTCAAAACTATATTTAATATATCGTTACCGAAATCCCAGTGGCCATGTGTGCGGAGATAGGACGGGATGACGGGCTGTGGCGCGGAATGGAGCCGTACCCGACCGACAAGGATTTCATCAGAGAACCCTTGGTGAAGGTGTTCGAGATCCCGCACATCATGTCTATCCTGATCTATCTCGACAAATTCGGACCCTCGTACAAGACGGAGATCTACAAAGACATATCGCACAACCCGAAGATGAACGACAAGTTGCTGCTAATGCAGGACATGCATCTGATACGGATCGAGGATGTCGGCGGTAGAAACCGTAAGGTGGTGTCGCTGACTCACAGGGGAAAGGACGTCGTGGCCTCGATAGATATGATAATGGATACGCTCGCCGCCGACTACCCGGACGATGACCAACCGCTCGACATCAGCGGTAGCCGACGGCTTTTGAAAGGTTTCAGTCGAATTTGCCGACGACGGCCTTGATCCTTCTGATTCCGGCCGCCGAGCTCTCTTCCTTCTTTATCTTGAATCCCTGGAGTTCCGCAGTGTTCTTCACGTGGGGACCTCCGCAGATCTCGCAGGAGACGTCTCCGATCGTGTAGACCTTCACCATCTCGCCGTACTTGTTGGTGAACACACCGATCGCGCCCCTGGCCTTGGCCTCCTCGTAGGGCATCTCCTCGCAGACGACGTCGATACCGGCCTTGATGGCGTCGTTGACGTATTTTTCCACAGCGGCGAGCTCCTCGGGGGTGCACTTGCGGTCGAGGTTGAAGTCGAATCTGAGCCTTTCGGCGGTGATGTTGGAACCCTTCTGCTGGATGTCGGGGCTGACGAACTTCCTGAGCGCCGCGTTGAGCAGGTGGGTCGCAGTGTGGAGCTTCGTGGTCTCCTCGGAATGGTCGGCGAGTCCGCCCTTGAACGTTCCGCCGTCCCCGCGGGACGCCTCCTGGTGGGTCTTGAAGCGGTTCTCGAAATCCTCGAGGTCCACCTTCATACCCTGCTCCGCGGCCAGCTCCTGGGTGAGTTCGACCGGGAATCCGAAGGTGTCGTAGAGTCTGAAGACCGCCTCGCCGTTCAGTACTTCCTTACCAGCGTTCTCGGCGAGCATCTCGTTGAACCTGCGCAGTCCCTTGGTCAGGGTCTTGCGGAACTTCTCCTCCTCGGCGGTGATGTTCTCGTAGATGAAGTTCTCGTTAGCCTTCAGCTCGGGGTACGCCTTGGAATACTCCTTCACGACGATCTCCGCCACCGATTTCATGCAGACGTCCTCGATCCCGAGTTTCGACATGTATCTGCTCGCACGCCTGATGAGCCTCCTCAGGATGTATCCCTGTCCGACCTTCGCCGGGACGACGCCGTCCCCGAGGATGAACGTCGCGGCCCTCAGGTGGTCGGCGACGATCCTGAACGCGCGGGTGACCTCGGGGTCCTCCCCGTACTTCTTCCCGGAGAGGGATTCGATCTGACCGATGATCCCGGCGAAGAGGGGCGTGTCGTAGACGGTCTCCTTCCCGTTCAGGATGCGGAGTATCCTCTCGAGACCCATCCCGGTGTCGACGTTCTTCTGCTTGAGGGGCGTGAACTTCCCCTCGGCGTCCTTGAAGTACTGCATGAAGACGTTGTTCCAGATCTCGGTGTATTTGCCGCAGTGGCAGGAGGGTCCGCACTTCGGGCCGCACTTGGGCCTCCCGTCGTCGTAGAATATCTCGGTGTCGGGACCGCAGGGACCGGTCTGTCCGGCGGGTCCCCACCAGTTGTCCTCCTTGCCGTAGAAGAAGATCTGGTCGTCGCGGAGTCCGTGCGATTTCCATATGGAGGCGGTCTCGTCGTCGCGGGGGATGTCGCCCTCGCCCTCGAAGGCGGTCACGGCGAGGCTGTTGGGATCCATGCCGAGGACCTCGGTGAGGAAGACGTAGCTGTATCCGATGGATTCCTTCTTGAAGTAGTCGCCGAGGGACCAGTTGCCGAGCATCTCGAAGAAGGTGAGGTGGCTGGCGTCTCCGACCTCGTCGATGTCGCCGGTCCTGACGCATTTCTGGAAGTCCACCAATCTGGTGCCGGCGGGGTGCCTCTCTCCAAGCAGGTAGGGGACCAGGGGGTGCATTCCGGCGGTGGTGAACAGCACAGTGGGATCGTTCTCAGGTATGAGCGAGGCCGAGCTTATGTAGCTGTGTCCGCGGGCCTTGAAATAATCTACATACTTCTCTCTCATCTCTTGTGCGTCCATTCTGTGCACACCTTCTATGGGGTCGGTCTATATGGGCGCGGTATAAAAGGATAAAGGAGGGACCGACGGGAAACCGCGTCGGAGCGATCGTCTGCGGCGAAGCGCTTTGACGACCGCTTCCTCGACCCCGCCTTCGGCGACGACCACCTCGACGCCCAGGTTGGACAGGACCTTCTTGGGCAGGGGGCCGATCTCCCTGACGATTACCGTGCCGCACCCTTCTATGGCTTTGACCACCGCTTCGATGTGTCTGCGGTGGCTGTCGCCGGCCACCTCGGGGGACGTGTCCACCTTGGACTCCCTCACGAGCCTGCAGCCGTCGCCGTCCGCGGAATATATGCGGAACACGGGTGCGTTGCCGAAACCGGAATCGACTGTCACCCCGTCGGAGGTGGCCACCGCCACGAGACCGTCGGCTTTTGCTTCGGTCCCTGAGATGTCGACGTTCGGTCCGCATCCGGATCCGCATCCCCCGAGGTGGACGAACTCCTGC